>URHI01000113.1 GCA_900547565.1 uncultured Eubacteriales bacterium
GCGGAGGCAATTTTTGTGTTTGGAAGGCAACCAGACAGTGCAGGCAGTGTTTCCATTTACACTAAAGCCGCGCCTGCGTGGCGCGGCCTTGAGCATTATTTAAGCAGTTGAAGCCTTCCGATCAGTGGCAAGCCTACCGTCTCTCCTCCGACGGCGTGCACTATGCCGACAACCATAAACGCTACCGTCACAAGATAGAGCGGCAGACAGACCGCGAGGCTGACTATCCAACCCACAGGCGGAATTACCCACAACACGGTACTGAGAATGGCAATGATGACCTCGGTCAAAAACAGCGTAAGTCCCTGATTGACGTGATAGCGGACATAGCCCGAGTTACCGCACACAAACAGCGGCACAAGAAACAGCACACCAAGATAGGAAAAGACAGCCATAAGGCGCTCCTGCACCGAAGCCTCTTCACCCGATTGCGCACCCAGCGGCAGTTCCGCACCGCAGGACGGACAGGTTGCACAACCGTCGCCGCACTCAGCGCCGCACTTCAGACATTTGTACATATATACACCCCCGAAACAGCAATTATTTTATAAATGTATTTTAGCACCAGCACAATGATTTGTCAATCCCCTGAACCGCACTTGCAGACGGCATTGCCGGAACATTGCTTATCCTTGACAGCCTTGCCGGTACCGCTGTTCCCCGCTCCGCCGGCACCCTCTTTCAGATGCCGCAGATATATCGCACAGCAAAGCAGGTGAACCGCCGCGGTAAGTATCCATGACAGCGGATAAGAAATGTACAGCGTTGTTGTGGTATGATGCCATGCAAAAACGGTGTATATCCACACAATACGGAACACGCATGAGCCAACAAGCGAGACCACCATAGGCACAACCGAGCTGCCCATACCTCGCATTGCGCCGCAACCGACCTCCATAAGCCCGCACAGAAAATACGTTCCGCCGACAATAAGCAATCGCACCTTTCCGGCCTCAATTGCCGGCTCGTTACCGGGAGCGTAAAGGCTGAGAAGCTCGTGCCCGAATACGACAGTCAGCGTGCTCATGGTCAGTCCGACGACCGTGACTGCACCGTAACACACCAATATTATATGCCACACTCTGTGGTATTTTTTCGCGCCGACGTTCTGCCCCACAAAAGTCAGTGCGGCATGATACAGCGCGTTCATGGCAATGTAAATAAAGCCGTCGATATTTGCCGCGGCCGTGTTACCCGCCACAACGTAACGTGGAAAACTGTTGACCGATGACTGAATAAGCACATTGGAAAGTGAGAACACACAGCCCTGAAGTCCGGCAGGAATACCGAAACGTACCATTTGAAGCAGCTTGTCACCGTATATGTGAATCTTGCCCGGCTCCAGACGCATGCATGTATCTGTTTTCAGCATAAAGCAAATAATAAGTATCATAGACAACCATGTCGACGCGGCCGTCGCAATGCCGACGCCAAGCGCTCCCAGCCCGAATCCAAGGACCGTAAGCAAATTGAGTCCGACATTGACAAATCCGGATATTGACAGAAAAAGCAGCGGGTGTGCCGTATCTCCGGTCGAACGCAGCATGGTTGCACAGTAATTATACACCATGCTGGCAGGCATGCCTACCATATATGCCCTCATATATGGTGCCGCCTCGGCAAGCACGCTTTGCTCAACACCCGTCCATGTCAGCAATGTTTCGGCGGCAAAAAAGCCAAACACCGAAACCGCTACTCCGAGTATGGGGCTGCAGGCACCGCGGTATGAACCGTACGGCTTACGTCATCATAACGCCGTGCTCCGTAGCTCTGCGCCACGCACACACCGGCGCCGACCGACAGACCCATAAACAGCTGAACTATCAGGTTGATCAATGCACCGCACGATCCGACCGCCGCAAGCGCAGCCTCGCCGTCACTTGCCCAACGCCCGACAACAATAGTATCGGCGGCATTGTACAGCAGCTGAAGTATACCGGTCAGGATAAGCGGTATTGAATACATGATTATCTTACCGAGAAGCGGACCTTCGGTAACGTCGGTTTTTTGCTTTTTTACGGTTGTCATTTCAAATCACTGCACCCTAAATTATATTACATAAATCAGTTGATTATATCACATAACGCAAAGACTGTCAATCATGCTTTAAAAATAATCTTGTTTTACACAAAAAGCGATAACCAAATAGTAGCTTTTTTATAATTTACAACATACAAATATTTTTTCAAATGAAGCACCCCGTTTAAGGTTTTTCTTAGGTTCGTGCGTTATAATACAGGCACATTCCGAAAGGAGAACATTCTATGAGCACCTTCAAGCAAAAGTTCGAGCGGCTCGAGCAAAAATACCTGCTGACAGAATCGCAGGCTACGGAGCTGACCTCAACTATACGGCAATATTTTGTTCCGGACGCCTACGGTGAGAGCCATATATGCAATATATATTATGACACTCCCGACTGGTGCCTGATACGCCGTTCGCTCGACAAACCCGCATACAAAGAAAAGCTGAGGCTTCGTACTTACGGTGTCCCCCACCCCGATTCTGTCGCCTTCGCCGAGATCAAAAAGAAATACCAAGGCATAGTCTACAAGCGGCGCGTCAGCATGACATACGCTGAGGCACTGGCATATCTTGCAGGCACATCCGAAGCCCCGGAAGCATCACAGATAACAAGTGAGATCGACTGGATGTACCGCATTTACACCGGACTGCGCCCTGCTATGGTGATAGCCTACGACCGCACCGCCTTCTTCGGACGCGACGATCCAGAGCTGCGCGTAACCTTTGACAAAAATCTCACATGGCGCAAAGACCGTCTCGACCTCACTGTCGGCACCGACGGAATTCTCCTGCTTGCTTCCGGTATGTGTCTTATGGAGCTTAAGCTGCCGGGGGCCGTACCGTTGGGGCTGGCTCATCAACTTGATAAGATCGGCATATATCCGGCATCATTTTCAAAATACGGCGAAGCCTATAAGTCCATGATTGGCACCGAGGCCGGCAAAATTATTCTCACAGCATAAATCCATCACAAATTATTGAAAATTCATCGGAGATCATAGTTATGTTTAATTCTGTGACAAGCAACGGCATGAATGCCACCGCCTTTGCAATCTGTACCGGGACGTCGGTAATACTCGGACTGGCGCTTGCACTGGCGTATATGTTCCGCAATAAAAAATACTCGTCCGGCTTTGTCGTGACTCTTGCGCTGCTTCCTGTTATGGTTCAGGTTGTCATTGCAATGGTAAACGGCAATATAGGGGTAGGCGTAGCAGTAGCAGGCGCATTCAGCCTTGTGCGCTTCCGCTCGGCGGCGGGCAGTGCACGTGAGATCGGCGCGGTGTTTGCCTGCATGGCTATAGGCCTTGCGACCGGTATGGGGTATGTCGGCGTAGCCGCCATATTCACTGCCTTGGTCATAGTTCTGCTCATGCTCTACACCGTACTGCGCTTCGGTGAGCGGCGCGGCAACGAAAAAATGCTCAAGATCACCATTCCCGAGGGTCTTGACTACAACGGGGTATTCGACGACCTGCTTGAAAAATACACCTCATCTCACAGCCTGGAAAAAGTGCGCACGTCAGGAATGGGCAGTCTGTATCAGCTGACCTATCGCGTTACACTGCGTGACGAGGTGCTTGAAAAAGAATTCATTGACCTTCTGCGCTGCCGCAACGGAAATCTGGACATAATCTGCGGCCGCCTCGACACCGACCGCGAAGAGCTTTAAACATATTGTATAAAAGGAGGTTATCCTCATGAAAGCAATCACAAAATGCAAAATGCTCGTCTCTTTTTTCGCTTTTTTATCAATCTTATGCGGTGTTCTGTCCGGTTGCTCAAACATTGTTGAAATCGGTCCGAACGACGGCACGTCCGGAAATATCACAAACATCGGCATTGACGTCATAACAGACACGTCTCCAATCGAAATTCCGGCATTGCCGACGCTTACCGAAGCGGTAGAAGGAGAGGCTGTCACAGCCGATACTGACGGCACCATCACATTCAATGGCGACACTGTCACCGTTAGCGGAAACGGCATCACAGTTGACGGAACCAGGGTTACAGTTACGTCTGCAGGCACCTACACCGTAAGCGGCACTCTGAACGACGGACAGCTGATAGTCAATACCGCAGACGCCGAAAAGGTAAAGTTTATTTTCAACGGCGTCAGTCTTCACTGCTCGGACAGCACAGCTGTCTACGTTGTAAGCGCCCCTAAAAAGGTTATTATATATACACAAAAGGACTCGGTCAATCTGGTAAGTGACGGCGAGACTTATGCCGCATCTTCCGACAGTGATGCTCCATCCGCCGCTATTTTCAGCATGGACGATCTCAAGCTCGACGGCGAAGGAACACTGTACGTCACCGGCAATTACGGTAAGGGCATCATGTCAAAGGACGATCTTGAGATCTGCGGCGGCAATATCTATATTACCGCCGTCGATGACGGCATACGCGGCAAGGATTCAGTGGATATGACCGGCGGTTACGTCGTCATAGAAGCAGGTGCCGACGGACTGCGTTCAAGCAACGACAGCGACGCACAAAAGGGATATGTCACGGTGTCCGGCGGCGAGCTGTATATCAAGGCCGATCAGGACGGCGTTCAGGCCGAAACGTCGCTGACGGTAAGCGGAGGAATAATTAACATTGTGTGTGGAGGAGGAAGCGCCAATGCCTCCGGCAACACCAACAATCCCGGAGATTTCCCGGGCGGCGGAAAACCGGGCAATATGCCGGGGGGCAATCGCGGCGATCGTGGAGGAAACATTTCTCCGACAGGCGGAACAACCGTAACGACCGCGGATACCGTCAGCCTCAAGGGGCTGAAGGCCGGCACAGATCTGATAATCTCAGGCGGCACAATATCGGTCGATTCTGCCGATGACGCAATACACTCCAACGGAACAGTTTCGGTTTCCGCAGGTAGCCTTACGCTCGCAAGCGGCGATGATGGCATACACGCCGAAACCACACTGAATATAAGCGGCGGATACGTAGCAGTCACCGGGAGCTATGAGGGTCTTGAGGCACTGACACTCAATATAGAGGGCGGCAACATCTCGATCACTTCATCTGACGATGGGATCAACGCTACAAACGGCACGTCATCCATGGGCTTCAATCCGTTCGGCGGCGGCAACAGCTCTGATTCAAACGGGCTTATCAACATCACCAGCGGCAATGTTATTGTTAACGCGGGAGGAGACGGCATCGACTCCAACGGCAATATCAGCATGAGCGGAGGCTGTGTGGTGGTTTACGGCCCCACAAGCAGCGGCAACGGCGCACTTGACTACGACGGCAAATTCACGCTTTCAGGCGGAACATTGCTTGCCGTAGGCAGCTCCGGTATGGCACAGAAGCCTACCGGCAGCGGGCAGATCAAAGTGATCTCGGCCAACGTGTCAATCGATGCCGGAGTCACTGTCTGTATAAAGGACGCATCAGACAATATAGTGGCCTGCTTCACAACGCCCAAACGCATTTCATCAGTGGTTTATGCGGCTGAAGGACTTTCCGGAAGCTACAGCATCTGGACCGGTGGAGCGTTGGACGGCTCAGACACAACATCGGACACCACCGGCGGTCTGATCACAGGCGGCACGTATTCCGGAGGGACTAAGGCTGCAACGGCCACTGCCGGATAAAACACAATTAATATATTTGCTTCCCCGGCACTATTTTCGTGCCGGGGATATTGCTATTTGTAAGAAAACATGTTATAATTAAAGTGAATTATTATGTATTTCATCGAAAGGAGGAAAACAAATGTCAGCTACAGTCAGCTTACGGGGCTATACGGCAAGCGAATTCAGTTTCGCCAACAAGCTGCCGAACGGCACACAGATCAAGCTGGGCAACCAATACAGCTATAACGTCAAATATGCACAGAACAACACCTGTGTCGGAGAAATGACCATACATGTCTACGATCAGGAAAACAAGGACAAATTTTTTATCAAGCTGTTTCTGCGTGGAATGTTTTCATTTGAACCGTCTGCCCAAAAGGAGCAGGTACACATAGACAGCTATAAGGCTCTGTTCCCCTACGCTCGGGCTATCATTACGACACTGACGGCCAATGCGGGAATTCCGCCGATTTTCATTCCCGAGGCGGACATCGAATCACAAAGCATTTACCGCTTCGATCTCGGCAACAAACCCGAATAAGGAGGATAGCGTGAAAGTTGCTTCCATCTAAAAGTGAAATGTACTTTTTCACGCACGAA
>URHI01000114.1 GCA_900547565.1 uncultured Eubacteriales bacterium
GAAGGCCGGGCAGCCAAATATCGGGGAAGCAAGTGCAGACTTGTTTCCTTATACCACGAAGGGATGTTCGGTTTTGACTGTCTCGCCTCCACCAAAACAAGCAAATCCGAACTGTTTCGTTACGACGTAACTGTTCGGATTTGTTTTTTACTTTGATTATCCATATTAAACACACCGCCGAGAGCGACCTTTTGGTAGCTTTCGGCGGTGATTATTTTATTTTTCAACACTCATCCAACAACCTTCTGCACCAATACCATCCTCGGGAGGTGTTAATACGCCTTTTTCGATAAGACATTCAACAACTGCGTCAAGAATCGGCATACTCGCAAGGTTATTCGCCAATCTCCATTCTCCGAGAAGATAATCGGGAACAGACTTTTTGATAAGTTCTGCAACCTTCGCTGCAACAATTTCAGCATCGGCATCGAAATATCCATTCTGCAAAGCATTACTGATATCAAATAGTCTGTTTCTATCAGAAAGCGCATTTTCAAGAATCTTAGTATAAAGCATATCTCCATCGCGATACAAATAGCCGCGCTCAATAGCTTTTGCTGCGTGCTCCTTCTCTTTTTCAGAAAGCAACGTAATATCAAGACCATCAATGGCACGGAGCGCAAGTTGAATCTGCGGGTCTTTAGACACATTGAGTCCGCAGCTAAAGTGTTTTTTAATACGTGTGATGTAGATATTATCAAGATGAACGTTAGAGAATCCGCACACGTTTTGCGCGTCAACGCCATCCAAACACCGCCATAATATTTACCGTTATCTACATATCCAAACACGCTAAACGGACGATCTGTTTTTTCAACATCCGCAAAATGATTTTTCTTCAAAGCACACTCAACACAATACGAGAAGGCATCAGCAATATGGAATTCCTGCTGCCAAAGGATAAGATTCATATCAACTTTCTTGTTCAGATACGGGAAAGCAAGGTACTCTGCTTTATGTTCCTCAATATAGTTTGATATGGTTTCGCAGATCTTTGGCAACTGCTCTGTATAAATTGCATTTGCTTTTTCAAATACATCCTTAAACGGATATACACTTTCAATCTCTCCGTCACTATGGGCGGCTTTAACGAGGGCATAGATTATATCCGAGCATAGTTCCTCTGCCTCGTAGCTGTCATTTGTTCTTGCATAACAAAAGCCAAATAGCTTATCAAGCAAGTAGTCGTCAAAATATTTTAGCAAGTCTTGTTTTTTCATCTGTTTCTCCAAGCGATTGATCAATGCTTTCACTTATATAGTCCGCGCGTTTATGGAAATGTTAGGTGGGTTTTAGAATAATATATCATAAATTTATGAATTGGTCTATAACGAAACCACCGAGAGCGACCAAACGGTCACTCTCGGCGGAGAATCTTTAGGCTTTCACACCCCAAATACAGAGCGGTGTTTTCTCGTTCGGAACAATCAGTCTTGACCGTCTCAAAAACAGCATCACACTTATCCTTGTCAGACGTGGTGAATACAACAAAGCTACCGGTATACGCACCGACTATGGCCTGCGGTCTCAGGCATCCGAAACGCACGGCTTCAGTCTTGCCGATGATTTTTTCGGCAACGGTCTTGACATCAACTCCATCCTTGAGTTTAACCACGACCACGGAGTGTGTGAACCAACTATTTTTAGAATCCTTCTGCGTGTCTTTTGACGTGTCCCTTACGGTCGTCGTTACTGAAGACGAGGTATCTTTTGGATCTTTATTCGTATTCTGATTGCAGGCAACAAGTGCCAAGCAGACAAGCATAACAGCCAGTCCAAACGTAATGATTTTTTCATGGTGAAATACCTTTCTGAATTTTCTGAAAATTTTATTTGGCGGAGTTACACTCCGCTGTCGTTTCCACTATGCGGTGCACAGTGGAGTAAACATCATCCTCTGCGGCATGATAACAATAGCTGTAGCCGCCGTGACTTCAGATAGCATAGCTGTGGTCGCCGCAGGTGTAAAAATACACCGTGACTCCGTTGTACATTACTGAGTTGTTAAGACTGCCGCCGAAAATACCGCTGATATCGCCTGAACCCGGCGCAACATACAGCCCGGATCCGTCTGTGTACCTGACATGGCCCTCTTTTGCGCTTTCTCCGTAGCTGAGCATAATATAGCTCTCCGCACTCTTGAAAGGCAGCCGCGGTACGCAAAAACCCAATGCCGCATCAAGCTCATCATAACTCCCGACCTCGGTCATAGGACTCGGTGTCATTACAAAATCATTTGTATCGTCAACAGAGCTGACGACCGAATCCGTCGTTGGCCCCATGGGTATCAGGCCCTGACGATGCCAGAGCATTGCTCAGCCGGCAAGAACGACCAGGCACGCCGCAGCCGCGCCTATAGCGCGTGCCGTACGTACCATGCGCCGGTGTCTTTCGGCTGCGACAGCCGCGCGCAGCTTTGCGGCACTGTCGATACTCAGGCATTGCTCGATTAACTGATCGTCGATGCTGCCGACGGAGTCGATGAAATCTTGCTTTTTCAAACCGATACCCCCTTTTTCAAAATACATTTTCTCAGCGCTTTCCGGGTTCTGAACAGCTTGACTGAAACACTGTTCTCACTCATTCCGGAACGCTCGGCCAGGCTTTGCACGCTTTCACTCATAAAGTAGCGCCGAATAAACAACACCCGTGCCTCCGCGCCTGTCTGACGGAGAAATTCGTCAATGTACTCCGTCAGCTCGGGGACGGTAGTATCGTCATCCCCTGTCGGCTGCTGCACGTCCTCGAGTTCAGAGAACATAATGCAGTCACTGTGACGCTTACGGCGATGATTATATCGGTATTTGTCAATAGCCGCACTGCGCACAAGTCGGCATAAAAATGAGCGCAGATAGCGCGGGCGGTAAGGCGGAATAAGGCTCCAAACCTTGATATAAGTATCGCTGACCGCCTCATCGGCATCGGCATCATCCTACAGCACCCCTGAGGCTATGCTGCATAACAGCTCGCTGTATTCAGATGTCACCAATTCAAGGCCTTTTTCGTCTTGGCGAAATAACAGCTCAAGTATTTCGCCTTCCTGCTTTTTACCAACCTCCTTTCCCGGTCCTTCACAAGGGATACCAACATCAAGTCATAAATCTTACACTGTCCGGAATATTTTTTTTCGGAAAATTTTTCACCATATCAAAAACGGGTGTCAAAGCCGCATATTATTCGGCTCAGACACCCGGATTTTGTTTTAAGTATTGATCGAACTGTGCTTGGCAAGGCGCGCCAGCACAAGCGAAACCCCAATGCCCGCCACCGGAAACAGTGCGCCGCACAAAAGACCGGTTTTCATACCCAGCTGATTCGGCGAGAGACCGGACGATTGAACAAATCCCGACAAGGCGCCGCTCTGCATGACAAGATCGGTAACAATTCCAACCAGTTGCGGGCCGACCGAACTCCCAAAATCACCGCCCGCCGCCATAAGGGCATACGCGGCCACATCGGCTGACGGCACTCCTTCAGCCAGCATAAGCAGGCTGCCCGGCCACAGCATTGCAGTACAGAAACCGGTAAGCCCACAGGCAATAAGGCCGAGCAGGGGATACGGTGTCAGTGCGGCGGCAAGATAGCATGCAACCGCACCCACAAAGCCACACACCACCACAGGATATATCCGGCGGCCGAACCTTGCATACAACACACGCCCCAGCCCCAGCATAAAAGCAAAGCCTGCCACACCGAAAATATCGCCGTACAGCTTGGACACCCCCAGTACACTTTCAATATAGCTTGAGCTCCACTGTGAGATCATGTTCTCGGCGGCACCGCCGAAAAATATTGACAGCACGCACAGCACGACCCAACGGTTTCTGAACATGCTGACCGCTCCCGACGTTCGTTTTGGCGTTTCAAGCGGGGGAAGCGGAGCCCGTGAGAAAAGTATTCCGCCGCAGACCGGCACTACACACCACATCAGCGTTACATACTGCCAGTGCTCATTGCCAACAATACCAAGCAACAGTGTGGTAATAATCGCCACGCCGACCACGCCCCAGGCGTAAATTGAGTGAAGCAAGCTCATGTCCCTTCCGGGATTGTCTGATGGTATTGCCGCTACCACCGGGCTGATAAGCACCTCACTCAGCCCCGCTGCGGAAGAAAACACCACCGTTCCCACTATGATAAACGCATACGATGCGCGTGGGAAAAGCATTGGCATAATTGAGAAAATAAGCAGTCCCGTTGTGGTTATCCAAGGAGTCAACCTCACAACGAGCGGGATATTGAAGCGATGTGAGAACAGCGAAAAAGTCATATCGATGATCAATTGAGTCAGGTAGTTCACCGTAACCAGAAGGCCGAGGAGCGTATATGAAATTCCGTACTGCTCCCGGAAAGTCATAAACAGCAGCGGCGCAAGATTGACCACTGCCGCCATTGAAATGTTACTGGTGTAGCAGGCAAGCCGTGTAAGGCGATAGTTAATTTGCATATGTGACGTGTCTCTCTTTCAATGTTAGGATATGACGGGATCAGTCGGACAGATCGGTGCCCCTGCCGCGCAGTTGGGATATAGTCCCGCGGACAAGCCCCCACAGCGCCCGGAAATTGAGCGCCACAACCGCCAGTGCAAGCAAGAAGGCCCAGACATACCACAGGTGAGGCGTCAGCACCGTTACCACGCACTGTGCGCACAACAGCAGCGTCCCTGTCGCCAGCTTGAAATAGTTGACCGGAAAGCTTACATGACGCTGTGCAGTAATCGTCCGCACGACGAACACGACCGCATAGCTTACAGCGGTTGCGATCGCCGCGCCCTGCGCGCCCACAGACGGTATCATTATAATATTGAGAACAATATTTATCACGGCTCCGAGCATCGAGGTCAGAAACGACATCATGCTCTTCTTTTTGACCAAATAAACACTCCCCATGAACGTAGTAAGCGCCGAAAATACCGACGCCAGCGTCAGCACGGGAATATATTCCCACGCTCCGTAATACGATTCAGCAAACAGCAGCCTTACAAATACCCGGCTTAGCAGCACCACGGCAGCACCGCCCGTCAGCATAAGCGCAGAATAGTAACCGAACACACGGCCGAAGAAAACTGACTTTGTCTTCTGCTCGGCATCTTTTACGGCGGAAAACTGCCACGCCTCATAAAATACCGAACACAGCAGAGTTATCAGCGTAGGGATTTTGTAGGCGGCGGAGTAAATGCCGTTTACCTCCTTGCCGCACAGCAGCGTTACAATATAGCGATCTGAAACATTGGTGATCCACCAGAATATCGTGGTGGGTATCATGGGAAGGCTGTACCGTATCAGCTGTCCGGCCAGCTCACGTGAAAAGCGGCCGTTGCGCAGGTCGCGGTACAAGCGTGCGTAAATTATCAGCATAACGCTTACAAGCAGGTCGGACAGTACGACCGACAGCACGTATCCCGTAACGCCCATATCGAGCACCAGCAAGAACAGCAGATTCAGGCAGATGACCAGGGCAGTGTTGACTATTCCCTGCACCGCAAACAGCCGTGGGCGGTCGCACGCCCGGATATACTGGGCACAGGCCGAGTGCAGATTGGATGCCAAAACATATACAACGATCAGCCACGCATACCCTGTGAACATGTCCAAAAAGAACAGCACCGGCGATACTGCCAGAAACACCAGAGAGGCTATCCACAGAATCCGCAGTCCCGTTCTGAACACCGACGGCTTGTCCGCCCCCGAATCCAGCGTGAAACGGAACAACCCGTCGCACACTCCGGCACAGGCAAGCGGAATCAGCAGATTTGCCGTCTGTGAAATTAGGTCGGCCGTACCGTACTGCCCCGGCGTCAGGCAGGACGTATACAGCGGCATCAGCAAAAAGACCAGCACCTTTGAGGCAAAGGTGCCGATGCCGAGAATAAGTGTATCGGACAACAGTTTTCTGTATTTGTTCATATCTGACCCCTGTTTTGTTTCTACCTAAATAATTATATCCCGAGATACAGAAATAATCAAGGGGAAAGTGGTATTTTGCTGAAATATCTTTGTAAACGGTTATTCGT
>URHI01000115.1 GCA_900547565.1 uncultured Eubacteriales bacterium
GTTCTTACTTCCTCCGCCGGCTTTGCGCGGTTACATGCTCCGGCAGCACCGGAGCCATACTAAAAGCGGGGTGCTGATATCAGCAGCCCCGCTTTTGTTTTCCCGTATTCCTATGGCCGGCTATCTTTTTCCCCGCCCCGGCCCACCGGACTTGCGGACGGTGTTTTTTGAGCCGTTACTGTGTGTGCCGCGACCTTTTGAAGGCTCTGTGCGCTTGTTACCGCCGCCCGATTGCCGTCCCGCCGGCCCGGACTTGCTCCCGAACGGCCTTCCGGACAGTCTGCCGGCTTTTCCGCCGTTTTTGCCGCCGCCCTGTCCCGAATCCTCTTTAGCCGGACGGATAAGGCAATCCTTATCATATCCTATAAGATCCTCCCGGCCGATACGGCGCAGTGCCTCACGGACAAGCGGCGCATTCTCGGGACGGGTCGGCTGCAGCAATGCGCGCTGCAATCTTTTTTCATACTCATCTGCGACATAAACGCGGTTCCCGCTGAACGGATCGATACCTGTGTAATACATGACCGTTGATGCCGTTCCGGGCGTGGGGTAAAAGTCCTGGACTTGCTCGGGTGCGATATGATCCTGCTTGAGCTGATATGCCAGCTCAACAGCGTCCTCAAGCGTCGAACCGGGGTGAGACGACATAAGATACGGCACCAGATACTGTTCCCTTCCCGCCGCGGCGCACAGCTTGAAATACTTTGCGCGGAAACGGTTGAACACCGAAAAATCCGGCTTGCCCATACAGGACAGTACGTGAGCCGAGCAGTGCTCGGGAGCCACCTTAAGCTGACCGCTGACATGATCCCGCACCAGCTTGCGGAAAAATGTGTCGCTACGGTCAAGCAGCATGTAGTCATACCGTATGCCGGACCGTATGAATACCCGCTTGACGCCGGGCACCGACTCTATTCTCTTAAGTAGCTCGATATATTCCGAATGATCCGCCTGCAGATTTTTGCACGGCGTCGGCGTCAGACAGCGGCGCCCCGGACATACCCCGGACGTCAACTGTTTGCGGCAGGCCGGCTGACGGAAATTGGCAGTCGGACCGCCTACGTCGTGAATGTATCCTTTAAATCCGTCAAGCCGGGTCAGCTTTTCGGCCTCTGCCACACAGCTTTCAATGCTTCTTGAACGCACTGACCGCCCCTGATGATAGGCAATTGCACAGAATGAGCACGCACCGAAGCAGCCGCGGTTGTGCGTGATGGAGAACTTTACCTCCTCGATTGCCGGAACCCCTCCCTGCTTTTTGTACATCGGGTGGTAATCCCGCACAAACGGTAGTGCATATACCTTATCCAACTCGTCGCGCTCAAGCGGCGGCATGGGCGGGTTGGCCACCAGTATCCGTCCCCCGCTGTAGCGCTCGGCGATCGCCTTGCCGTATATTGCGTCCTGATTATCGTACTGCACCGCGAAGGCATGGGCATAATACTGCTTGTCACGCGCCAGGCGGTCAAAATCAAATGTTTCGACAACAGGGTAATGTATCCGGTCACCCTCCCGCCCCAGCCAGACGGTTCCGCGCAGGTCGCGGATCTTATGTATCGGTATTCCGCGGTCGAGCAGCTCCGCCAGCCTGCGGATTATATTCTCGCCCATACCGTATGTCAGCATATCCGCACCCGAGTCGACCAGCACCGACGCCCGGACACGGTTATCCCAGTAATCGTAGTGGGCAAAGCGGCGCAGTGACGCCTCGAGTCCGCCGAGTATGACGGGCACATCGCCGAACGCCTCGCGTATACGGTTGGTATATACTATGCAGGCGCGGTCGGGACGCAGGCCGGTCCTGCCGCCGGGCGAGTAATAATCATATCCTCTGCGTTTTTTGGCAACGGTGTAATGCGCCACCATAGAATCAATATTTCCGGCGCTGACCAGAAAACCCAGGCGCGGGCGGCCAAACCGACGGAAATCGTCGGCAGAACGGAAGTCAGGCTGTGCAAGCATCGCAACGCGAAAGCCGGCATCCTCAAGCACACGGCAGATAAGCGCCGCACCGAACGAAGGATGATCGACATATGCATCGCCGCAGACATAGACAAAATCCGGCTCGTTCCAGCCGCGCTGAGCCATCTCCTCTGCGCTTACAGGTAAAAATGCATTGTTGTTTATGTTGTCAGACATTGAAAATCTCCATGGCGCACATGTATCAGCGCCGCCTCATTTTTGCTATATAAAAGCCGTCTGTGCCGTGCGTGTCGGGAGCAAGTAAGATACGGCCGGGCACAGTTTCACCGCCCAACTCAAACGGCTCGGGCGAAAAATCGGGATGCCCGGCTAAAAACCGGTCTGTCACGCCCTCGTTTTCGCAACGTAGCACCGTGCAGGTCGAGTACACAAGTACACCGCCCGGCGCGACATAACGGCTGCAATTGTCAAGAATTGCATACTGAATATCCGGCAGAGCGACCGCGTCAGCCGGGTTTTTGTGGCGTATTTCGGGCTTTTTGGCCATAACGCCGAAGCCGGAACATGGCGCGTCACACAGCACGCGGTCGGCAACGCCCTCAAGCTCGGGAATGAAATTCCGCCCGTCGGCCGCGGCGGTCTCAATAATGCTTATCCCCAGCCGGGCAGCTCCCCCCGCTATCAGTGACAGCTTGCTTTTGTGCAGATCAAAACAGGTGATATGCCCCTCATTGCGCATATACATGGCGGCACCGAAGCCCTTTGAGCCGGGAGCGGAGCAAATGTCAAGCACCCGCATGCCGGGCGCCGCGTCAAGCGCCGCCACACATAGCTGTGACGCCTCGTCCTGAACCATAAAATCTCCCGCATCAAAGCCGGGCAGTGCAGCTATGGGTGTTCCGGCAAGCCGGATACCGGTTTGCGACAGCTCCGTCGGACGCGCCGTGCCGTACCCTGCTGCTACCAGCCGGGACAGATATGCCTCGCGCCCCGTGTGCAGTGTATTGACTCTGAGCGTCAACTCGGGCTCGCGACTCATGGCATCGAGCATACTCTCAAGCCGGTCCGGGGAGTAATCCTCAAGCAACCGACGGCACAGCACCTCGGGAAATGAATATTTTACCGCAAGATATGCCGCCCCGCCGCCGATACTCCGGTCGGGCAGACGTATATCGCCACCCCGGCGCAGATATTCGCGCAGCACCGCGTTGACCAAGCCCGCCGCCCGGCGCGGCGCCGTATCCACCGTTTCGCTGACAGCGGCATGCGGAGGTATACGGTCAAGATACATAAGCTGGTACAGTCCCAGCCGCAGGGCCATGCGGACCTCCGGCTCCGGCTGAGTACCGGTGGCAAGCAGGTGATCGATGTAATAATCCAGCGTTGTCTGACGCTGAACGACCCCCATGACGAGCGAGGTCAGAAGCGCCCTGTCGCGGGGGTCGGACACGCCGGGATCCGATTTTATGACGGCATCAAGCGTCAGATTTGAATATCCCGCCGACGACTGCATACGCATAAGCGTCCGCAGTGCCAGCTGACGTACCTTCATCTGCGCCGTCCTCCGGAGGCTATGATAACAAGGCGCAGCAGGCTCAGAAGTGACGAAGCCAGCGCGGCCACATATGTCAGCGCGGCGGCCTTGAGCACACGGCGCGAGCACTGAAGCTCTTCGGTATCAAGCTGTCCGGATGCCGTCAGCGCCTGCATTGCGCGGCGGCTGGCATTAAACTCTACGGGAAGCGTAACGGCCTGAAAAACGACAGCCAGCGAAAAAGCGAATATCCCGCCTACCATAAGGCCGTAGCCCACACCGCTGCTTGAAACGGAGGACAGCAAAAGACCGATGATGAACAGCGGCATGGCCATGTTTGAACCGATATTGCACACCGGAATAATTGCGCTCCTCAGCTTTATAGGCCCATACCCCTGGGCGTACTGCACCGCATGTCCTGCCTCGTGAGCCGCAACCCCGACCGCGGCAGCCGAAGCACTGTCATACACGCTGTCGGACAGGCGTATGACATTCTCGCGTGGGTCATAATGGTCGGTCAGATGTCCTGAAACACGCAATATCTGAACATCCCTCAGGCCGTTTGCGTCAAGTATCTGCCGCGCCGCCTGGGCACCTGTCATACAAACCGGAATTTTGCGGCAACGGTTGAAAGTTGTCGAAACGTTTATCTGCGCCCACAACGCAAAAATAAACCCGGGTATAAGTAAAATATATGAATAATAATACAGGAATTCAATAACCACGTTTTTTCTCCTTATTCAAGAATATCCCCGACCGCTACGCGGCGGCCGCGTATGAAATCGGCGGCACTCATGCGGCCGCGCCCCTCGGGCAGTACCCCGGTAAGACGCACACAGCCGCTCCCGCACGCAACCACAATGCCCTCGTCAAGCATGACGACCTCACCCGGCTTTGCCGACGCACATGTCGCATCATCCGCCACCTCGGCCGATGTGATTTTGAGCATTTTGCCGCCGGGCAGGTGCGTGAACGCCAGCGGAAATGGCGACAGTCCGCGTATCTGGTTGTGGATCTCGCGCGCCGGACGTCCGAAATTTATCACACAGTCCTCTTTTTCGATCTTGGGTGCATATGTCGCAAGACTTTCGTCCTGCCGCATGGGGACAAGCCGTCCCTCTTTCAGCAGTGCAAGCGCATCAAGCAACGCCGCCGCGCCGCACGCGCCGAGCTTGTCGTGCACCGACTCGAAATTATCGTCATCGCATATCTCGACCTTGCGGCAAAGCAGCATGTCGCCGGTGTCCATGCCCTCGTCCATCTGCATGATAGTCACACCGCTGACGCTCCGCCCGTCGATAATGGCACGTTGCATCGGCGCCGCACCGCGGTATTCGGGCAGCAGTGAGCCGTGAACGTTTATGCATCCGTATTTGGGATAATTCAATATACTGGCAGGCAGTATTTTACCATACGCCGCAACGACGATCAGCTCGGGATCAAGCTCCCTCAGCGTGCCATCGAAGCTACCGTCCCTCAGCCGGGCAGGCTGAAACACCGGAATACCTTGCTCCGAAGCATACACCTTGACAGGGGGCGGTGTCATGACATAACCGCGCCCGCGGGGCTTGTCGGGCTGTGTCACAGCGCCGACTATCTGCTCCCCTGACTCTACCAGTGCCCTCAGTGAGAACAGCGCAAAGTCCGGAGTCCCCATGAAAAGTATGCGCATCAGTCGTTTTCCACCCTTCTTACAAGTATTCCGGAATCTGTAAACAGCTTGCCGTCGAGGTGGTCAAGCTCGTGACACAGCGCACGCGCAAGCAGACCTTCTCCCGTCACCTCAAACATCTCGCCGTTGCGGTTCATGGCACGTACCGTCACCTTGGCGGGACGGCGTGTAATTCCCCACTCTCCGGGCAGCGACAGACAGCCCTCGGTCTCCTGCTGTTCGCCCTCTGCCGCTATTATCTGCGGATCGACCAGCTCCAGCAATCCACTGTCGCCAGTGTCAATCACCACAACACGGCGCAATACCCCGACCTGCGGCGCGGCAAGACCGCACCCCTCAGCTGCATACATTGTTTCCGCCATATCGTCAAGCAGCGTAATTATCCGGGGCGTTATCTGATTTACCGGACGGCAGTGACACCGTAACCCCGGGCAGTTATTTTTAAGTATCTTCAATTTCGCCATTTCTATTCTTTCCTTTCGTAAACTTGATTTATTTCAAAACAAAGCTTCGCGCCCCG
>URHI01000116.1 GCA_900547565.1 uncultured Eubacteriales bacterium
ATTTCGGGAGAGGGAGATCTGCTGCTTGAGCTGGTTGAGCCGCTGGTGCGCAGTCAGCAGTACGGACCGGGACTTGTCCCGCTGACGCGGCTGTGCATTGCAGAGCTTGGCAATAATGCAGGAATTATCGGTGCGGCTAATTTGTGATGGCTTGCAGCGCTTCAGGATCTTTTTCGGTGCCGGTTGCAGCAAAGTCCGCTTGAAATATTGGGGACTTTGCTAAAAGAGTCTTAGGCAGAGGACGGCAAGCTGTCCTTTTCAGAGTGCTGAATAATGAGCCGTCTAAATGCAGCTTTCCCGCTTCGGCGCGGCCGTAATACTGTTGCGCAACATTTTTTACGGAGTATGAATATGAAACTTACCACTGAAGAAAAACAAAAAATCATCAGGGTATTGACACAGGTGCTGGATGGCGGCAAATGCCTGACACGAAGCGACATACTTGATCGCGCCATGAAAGAGTTCGGTTTTGAGCGTGGAGAGCTGGAGGACATATCGGCAGATTCGGACTACAGCACGCTTCGCAGCTATATGGGCGGTGCGCTGACCGAGCTTGTGCGGTCGGGAGATGTCGTGAGAAGCGGCGACGGCTACCGGCTTGCCGAGGGCGAGCCGGTGACGGTCGAGCGACAGGACTGTAAACAGCAGATGCTTCGCCTGCTCCTACAGAAAAGCCGCACCAAATCCGAGTTGTACGCTGCGCTCGGACAGCATTTCGGCACAGATAAGACCTCGTCGGTCACTGACGATAACGCACTCAAGGGTATGGCAGGGCAGATACTCAGTCGCCTCATAGATGACAACGCGGTTACATATGAAAACGGCCGTTATTCGATCATGAAGGCAGAGGACCCGGCCTCATATAAAAAGGTGTACACCAACATCTCAGAATTCAAGCGGGCGTATATCAACCGCCTGCATGAAAAGGGAGGTCGCTTTTTTGAAACATTCTGCGCCAACCTGCTCGAGAAATACTTTCAGGTTACAGGACGGCGGGTGCTGTCCTGCGACGTTAAGGGCGGCAGTGATGACGGCGGTATTGACGTAGATATGCGGACTATGGATGACCTCGGCTTTTTGGAGCACGTTATGGTCCAGGTCAAATGCCGTGCAAATGTCCAGACCTCCGAGCGCGAAATACGCGAATTTTTCGGCGCTATGAATGTGGGCGGAGGCACGCGAGGTATTTTCCTGACGTTGGGCAGCTTCCATAATTCGGCCGAAAAGCTTTTGAAGTCCATACCGAATTGTGTCGGTATCGATGGCGAAAAGCTGTTTCACATTGCGCTGATAACGGATTACGGTATTGTCAGGAGCGATGCCGGGTATGCGTTTGACGACATGATATTTACATAACGTGCGGATGGAGCGGACCGGTAAGAGTATGGTGAGTTTAATTATGATGTCCTTGATACGCAACGCAATAGGCGGGGGGACGTTTGATTCGGCGGATGTTTCGGGGTGGACAGACAGCAACTGGAAAACGCTGTACATGCTGTCGGCCAGTCATGATCTTGCGCATCTGGTCGGCTATGCGGTCAACCAAAATAAGCTGCCGTGCCCCGACAAGGTCAGGGAGGCTTTCGGGCGACAGATCATGACTGCGGTTTACCGTTACGGCAAATTGAATTTCGAGCTTGGCGAGCTCAGGGCGGCACTGAATGATGCGCAAATACCGTTCATACCGCTCAAGGGCGCGGTCGTCCGCGGGTATTACCCCGAACCGTGGATGAGGACGAGCTGTGATATTGACATCCTGGTTCATCCCGACAGCATTGAGCGAGCGTCCGCCGTGCTTGAGGAACGGTTGAAGTACACGCCAAGCGGCAGTACGACACATGACGTGTCATTTATGACACCATCGGATGTGCATATAGAGCTTCATCACACGCTCATTGAATCCAAACGTGCCGGGAGTGCAGATGAGATATTGCGCCGTGTGTGGCAGTATTCGTCGCCGGTAGGAGGAACTTGCGAATACATGCTTGATGACGGAATGTTTTATTTGTACCACTTAGCGCACATGGCCAAGCATGTCTGCGGCGGTGGTTGCGGAGTGCGTCCTTTCTTAGATCTGTGGATGCTTAATCACCGGGCGGAGCACGACGGGGCGGCACTGCTTGAGCTGATTGGCCGCAGCAGACTTGACAAATTCGAGAAGGCGGCGCGTGAGCTGTCAGAATACTGGTTCGGCGGAGGTGAGCCGGACGATGACGCGTTGCAGCTGGGTGATTATATTCTGCCATCCGGCGTGTACGGAAATACCGAGAACAGAGTTGCGGTCTGCCGCAGTAATAAGAGCAGATTCCGTTATATAATGTCGCGGCTGTTCATTCCGTATGACAGCCTTATCACGCTGTATCCGGGGCTGAAGGGGCGCAGGGTGCTGCTGCCGTTTTACGAGGTGAGACGGTGGTTGCGCATGCTGAGACGATCGGTGATGAGCCGCAGCATTAACGAATTGAAGCTGAGCTGCCAACTGTCGGATGATAAACTTGCTGACACGCGAAAGCTGTTTGAACGTCTGGAGCTATCCGATATTGTGGCAAAATGATAACGCAGGGCAGGGAATCAACGAGGAACGGTTACCGAGCATACACTCCGGATATAAGGTAAAGTTTCTACCGAGGCTCTTAATCGTGAAAGTTGCTTCCATCTAAAAGTGAAATGTACTTTTTCACGCACGAATTTTGCCGAGACAAAATTCACTGATTACTGTTTGTGCTGCCGCAAAGCGGCAGAATGGAGATTAACATCAGAAAATAAAAAGCACGCTATGGGAAAATCCATGCGTGCTTTTTATGTTGTGCGTCAGCTCAGACCAACAGGTAAAGAGTGATGACCAGCAGAGTAAATATCACCGAGACGATAGCTGTGGTGCGGGACCAGAATCTGTCCTTATTTTTACCTTTCTGCTTGCCAAAGAATGTGTCGGCACCGCCTGCGATAGCGCCGGACAGGTTTTTATCCTTACCGGACTGCATAAGCACTACCACCACCAAAAACAGGCTCATCACCAGCAAAAGTATGCCGATTACGATTTCAACAGCAGTCATTATATTATTCCTCCGTGAGTTTTCAATCAATAATAACGGTATGTGGATTTAATTATACCATAGTAAAAAACAGATTGCAATAGCAAAATGCAAAAAACATAAAAAAATTGTTTCAATACTTGACATCCGACGGAGTTTATGGTATCATATTAGAGCTGAAATTGAGCACCGCGCAATTTGAACGGGAATAACTTAATACAGGAAGTTATTTTGCTCTCAGGCTCGGTGTTGAATAGCAGTTATAGCCGGGAACTTGAAAATTTGCGAGCATAGCGGTCGCAAAAGCCTTGAAAAGCCTTGCAACATCTGACTTTTTCGGCACTCCGAAAGCAGCACCAAAGCGCATTTCTAAAAGAATTTCTAAAACAATTGAATATCTGATGATTTCTGTCGAAAGACAGTTTCATATACGGAGAGGTATCGAAGCGGTCACAACGAGGCGGTCTTGAAAACCGTTTGGGGGCAACCCCACAAGGGTTCGAATCCCTTCCTCTCCGCCACATAGGGGTCAGGATGGCAGTCTTGACCCCATTTTTTTGCTTATACGGCTTCTTCTTTTGACAGAACTTTATCGATGATCCTTGCGCTTTCCCGCTTGCTTTCGCTGTCCACATGCGCATAAATATTTGCCGTGGTACTGATGTTCGAGTGGCCAAGCCATTCCTGAATTTCTTTCATGGAAATATCGTTTGCCAGCATCAGTGAGGCACAGGAGTGACGCAGGTCGTGGAAACGGATCTTTTTCAGCCCGTTTCGTTCGAGAATCACCTTGAAGTGTTCTGTGACATACTGTGGTTTCAGAATATCCCCCATCGCATCTACGCACACATAATCCAGGTATTTTCTGTTGTACGATTTACGCAGGACTCGTTGCATTTCCTCTTGCCGCGCTCTTTCTTCCTCTAAAGCCTTTTTGATAAATGGCATCAGCGGGAGAGAACGGTAGGAGGATTTTGTTTTCATGACATCAAGACCTTCGATCTCGTTGCCGTTCAGCTTGTTTTCGATGATCTTGTGCCTGATATAGATCTTGTCCTCAACGGGGTCTATCGCATCCCATTTCAGTCCCAGCACTTCGCTTCTCCGAAGTCCGTAATAAGCGGTCAATATGACTGCTATCTTCATAGGATCGCCATCCAAGCACTCAAGGAGCTGTTTGATCTCCGCAGAGTTGTAGTACGTTCCTATGTATTGCACTGCCTTGGGTCTGTCTGCCTGGTCGCAAGGGTTGGTTGGAATCACCCGGCGTTTTACGGCTTGCTTGAATGCAAGATGCATCATCGAATGATACCTTTGGGCAGTTGCACCGGTAAGTCCGTCATTCCGGAGTGAGAGGTAGAATGCGTTGATCTCATCGCCGGTCAGTTCTTTGAGGGGAATGCCCAACTTCTTGAAGTATGGTACGATCCTTCCGTCCGTCATTCTTTTGTAGCTGTTATACGTCAGGACGGAGATATTGCATTTGTGGCTTTCAAGCCATTCCACAATGTATTCGTCCACCTTCTGATCCGCCAGTCTCATTCGCTCCTGTTCTGCATGTGTAAGCGATTCCTTCAGGTACAGATCACCGGAGTTATATTTGGAGAGCAGTTCATTCAAGCGGTGTCCGGCTTCCGTCTTGCTTCCTTTTTTGGCTTCCAGGTCAAGACCTTGCCATTTCTCTTTGCGTTTTCCTTCGACAGTATATAAGTTGATTACAGCGTACCATTTGCCGTTCTTTTCGGTCAGCCGACCGGTTATTCTTTTCATGTATATCTTCCTTTCTTTTTGTTGTGGTTGGCAAATGACTTCATAGCGCTGTCGGCACTATGAAGTATATCACATTTGCACTCATTAATCCAGCGATTACCGGAGATTATACGGGATTCAATTGATAATTATTTGTGTCCAAAAGAAATGTGACAAGACACATTTTGGGGACGATTGTTTTACCCCCGACTTTGATGGAAGACAGCCTTCCACCGTTCACCAAATTATACGCCTTGTTCTTTCCGATCCGAAGTATTTTTGCCACTTCAATGACCGTCAGAACTTCGGGTTCATCTTTTAAAATTGAAAGATATAGTCTTTCGCTCATAGCATTTTCCTTTCTTCTGCCATATGGACAGAAATCATTTGTAGATGGGTGCAAAGCATCGCACCCGTTTCTTGTTAAGTATAAAGCCTTTGATAAGTTTTATAAATGTCGATTCCAAGGCTGGCAAGAGATGCTCTTTCAATGGCGTTCGCAGAGCCGGTATCAATGCGACCAACATATTTGATCAGCCTGTCCTTGTCTATAGTTCGGATCTGTTCCAACATAGCCATCGACTCTTTCGGAAGGCTTCCTTCTTCGAGCTTAATCGTTACATGTGTGGGAAGCCCCTTTTTCTTTCCCTTGCTTGTGATAGCAGCAATAATCACTGTGGGTGAGGCTTTGTTGCCTATATCATTCTGAATAATCAGTACGGGACGGATCCCTCCCTGCTCGCTTCCTTGTACCGGATTGAGGTCAGCGTAGTATATTTCATTTTTTTGTACTTTCATTTTTGCC
>URHI01000117.1 GCA_900547565.1 uncultured Eubacteriales bacterium
GCGGAGTCCGGGGCAGCGCCCCGTTAATGCAGTGCGAGGGGCAGCACCCCGCGTCATATTATTGAAAACTCTTTTTAAGAAAGACCGAGCCGACGATATACATAGCGCTTTGGCAAGCGGCGCCGATGCTGGCGAAGGCGGAGAGTGCGCTTAATATACCGAGCACGAGCAGCCATGTACTGACGGTTTTGGCACATTCGATATCGGTAGCACGGCCTTTAACGAATTCTGCCATGGTATAGGCGAGCCGGTGAGCGAACTTATAGAAGGTAAGATTGAATATCAATATTATCACTGCGGCAAGTATCATGAATATGCCTAAGAAAAGCAGAACGAGCGCGGCCATTTCGCCGGTAATCAGTCTCAAAAGCTCGTCGACGGTTTCGCCCTGCAAGCTAGCCTGTATGGCTCCACGTATTTGTTCGGCGAGTGACTCATACATTTCGGCGGGAACGATAAAGCTGGCGGCGATGCAGATGACACCGCAGGCAATTATAATACCTATGCAGACCCACATAATAATGCGTATTGCCTTGATACAGCCGCTGACGATGCTGAAGCCGCCGGGTTTCAGCTGATCGGTGGTATTATCCCGTGCGGAGGAATATGTCATCCACATTCCGATGGTGATCAGCAGGCTGATTACGTTGATATTGTAGGAAAAGCTGACCTCCGAGAAATCAAGTATGCTGAATGTGACGGTACCTGTTACCAAAGTAATGGTCATGAGTATGCACATGGCCAAAAACAGTCCCGAGCGGAAAGCGCTCTTGAGATCAGGGCCGTACGCGCGGGGGAAAATGTCGACGGGAGGGCGGTTGTCCTCCGGCGGACGGTAGCCGTTGTCAAAATTCTGGTCGTTCATAGTAATTCTCCTTTGTATATAATTAGTTTTTCAGACTGTGAATAGGAGCAGGAATACGTCCGCCGCGGCCGATAAAGCGGGCGGGAGAGTAGGTTTTCACCGGCATAACGGGCGCGTAGCCCAGCAGTCCGCCGAAGCTGACCGTGTCGCCGACGCTTTTGCCGTAGGCGGGAATAAGCCGCACGGCGGTCGTTTTGGTGTTGACCACACCGATTGAGATCTCGTCGGCGATGATGCCGCAAATAACGTCCTCGGGCGTATCGCCGGGGACAGCTATCATGTCAAGTCCGACCGAGCAGACGGCCGTCATAGCCTCCAGCTTTTCGAGCGTCAGTGCACCGCGCTCGGCGGCGGCTATCATGCCGGCGTCCTCGGACACCGGGATAAACGCGCCGGAAAGCCCGCCGACATGCGACGATGCCATAACTCCGCCCTTTTTGACGGCGTCGTTAAGCATGGCCAGCGCGGCTGTAGTTCCGTGCGCACCGCACGACTCAAGTCCCATCTCCTCAAGTATATGTGCTACCGAGTCGCCGATGGCGGGTGTGGGTGCCAGCGACAGATCGACAATGCCGAACGGAACGCCGAGTCTTGACGCGGCCTCACCGGCTACCAGCTGGCCGACGCGCGTGATCTTGAAGGCGGTGCGTTTTATCACCTCGGCAAGTGCCGAGAGATCGCAGTCTCCGGCGCGGCGGATAGCACTTGCCACAACGCCCGGGCCTGACACGCCGACATTTATTACGGTTTCCGGTTCACCGATGCCGTGAAAGGCGCCTGCCATGAAGGGGTTGTCCTCGGGTACGTTGGCGAACACCACCAGCTTTGCGCAGGCCAGCGAGCTGTTGTCGCGCGAAAGATAGGCCGCACGCTTGATGGCGTTGCCCATCTGAGCTATGGCGTTCATATTTATGCCGGCCTTGGTTGATGCCACATTGACGGATGAACAGACTAGCTGTGTTTCAGACAGTGCCTCGGGTATGACCGATATAAGGTTTTGGGCACCGACCGTCGCGCCCTTTTGCACCAGTGCCGAAAAACCGCCGATGAAGTTGATGCCAAGCTCGGCTGCGGCACGGTCAAGCGTGTGTGCCAGCCGGATATATCCGTCGGGCGATATTGCGCCGCCGATCAGCGACACCGGAGTTACCGATACGCGCTTGTTGACGATCGGAATTCCGTACTGCTTTTCGATTGCTTCACCGACCGGAACAAGGTCACGGGCGGTGGTGGTTATTTTGTCGTACACCTTGCGGCACAGGCTGTTCTCGTCCTCCGAGACGCAGTCGAACAGCGATATGCCCATGGTGATCGTGCGTATGTCCAGGTTTTCCTGGCGGATCATGTTTATGGTTTCAAGAATATCCGATGTATTTAGCATGTTGGGACCTCATATACGGTGCATGGAATTGAAAATGTCTTCGTGCATGACGTGAATATCGAGGCCGCGGGTGTGCCCCAGCTCATGCAGCCGGTCTGCAAACTCTATGAACGGGATCTTCAGGTTGCTGACCTCGGCCAGCATTATCATGGCAAAGTATTCGCTGAGCACGCTCTGCGAGATCTCAAGAATGTTTGCGTCATACACTGCACATTCCGAGCTGACCAGTGCGATAATGCCCACGCTGTCCTTGCCTGTTACGGTTATAACTGCTTTCATGTTATGTATCCTTTTCTGATTATAGTTACCTTATATTATACCTTGATGCGCGGCGGATTTCAAGGGGGCGGACACAATTTGATATATATTTTCTGCCCGACGGTTGAAAACGGGGGACAAATGTAGTATAATTAAAGCAATTAATTATGGAGGACGTACAGAATGACTGATTTTTCCACATATGAATACGCCGTCAGCCCCGACCGCAAGCGTAACCGTACATTCAGACGCCGCAGGGTACTAATGATAATATCCTATGTGCTGTTTCCGTTGCTGTTCATACTGTTTTTCACGGTAATCAACTTCCCATGGGCGATTTTCTTTGTTGCTTTTGCCACAGTAATGTATATTCTTATGTCATGGCGCCGCGTGATCGACTATTCGTATGAATATTCAATTACCTCGGGATATCTTACGCTGTCAAAAATTCACGGTAACAGCTCGCGCAAGACCATTGTCGAGCTGACTATCAAGGAAGCCGCCGCCATAGCCCCGCTGACCGATACCGTTCAGCGCTCGCGCCTCGACGCCTATGCTCCCGACGTTGTGTACAATGCGCTGTCCTGCCCCGATGCCGTGGACGGGTATTTTCTGATCTGGCGCGATGAGAACGACCGCAAATGCGCCCTGCTTTTCGAAGCGACGGCGCAGGCGCTCAAGATATTCCGCTTTTACAACCCCGCCGCGACGGTTATATCAAAGGTCAGATATTAAAAGGAGGCCGTCTATGAAACAAACCTATGTTCTGCCGGTTCGCATGTCGGAGGAGCTGGCACGCCAGCTGGCTGTCATGTCCGAGGCCGAGGGGCGCACGCCGGAGGCACAGGTTTTGCTGATGCTGCGCAATAATATCGCATATTTTCAGCGTTCGCGCGGTAAATTTGATCCCGCGAAGCTGCGTGAGGCCGATCTCGGGGCATTTCAGGTGATTGTAAAATAAAATTCGCTGTATATGTTGACAAAAACATAAAAATATTTTATAATTAATATGTTCAAATTTTACATGGAGGAACCGAAATGAAAAAGCTAATTTCTCTCGCCCTGGCAGTCCTGATGCTGGCGTCATTGTCAACACTGGCAGTTTCCGCTACCGACGGTCTGCTTACCACTACCAACGCAGCACTTGATATGCCCGATTGGGTCATCACCGAAATAGCTCCCGACACCGCAGGAACCGGTGAGATCGGCGGCTACAGCGACGGCAAGGACCCCTTTGAGTTTTTCGAGATTTACAACAACTCGGGCAGAACGCTCAATCTGTACGACTACTGCGTTACCTACAACGGTAACAGCCGTACAAATGATAAGTTCGAAACCCAGATAGTCGAGATCACACCTTTCAAGCCCGGCGATTTCCTCGATGGCACCACACTGCCTTGGTCGGGGCAGACCAACGAGTGCGGTGACCTCTCCAACAAGCCTGTAAACCCTGACACCTGTATGGTGGCTCCGGGTGAGGTGGTTGTAATCTGGTCTTTGTTCCATGAGTCATATTACGCCATGTTCAACGAAGGCAAGGGCATGTCCATCAACGATTTCCGTACCTTCTGGAACATTCCCAATGATGTCAAGGTCATCGCTTGGGACGGTTGTTCAAACACAAATCACGGCGGTAACGACAAAAACTTCAACCTCAAAAACTCGGGCTGCGGTACATACGGCATAGCGCTTTACTCCGACGCGCTGAACGAGGCTGCCAACACCGCAAGCGGCGGTGAGGCGGTTTTTGCCATCAACTACACTGAATATGCCGAATTCGCATGCTGGGCATCGCTTGACTTTTCTCAGATCGGCGTAACCTCAGTTGGCAACCTGAGTTATAATTTCATACCCGACTTCAAGGGCTATGAAGCCGCAGACTGGGGCTATACTCCCGATGCGCGCCGCGCGCTACTGATCGAAGCACTGGCGGATCCTACTCCCGGCAAGCTCAACGCGCTTCAGAAAATGGTACTCGGTGTGGCTCTCGAGGCCGGTGACACGTTTGATATCAGCTACCTTTATGCTCCGGCTCCTCAGGATCAGGGTAAATTCGAGGGTCTGGTGATCAATGACAGGCTGTACACCGACAAAGAGATATTCACTGCCGACAAGGCCGGAATTTATACGGTGGATTATAAGTATGCAGATCCCAATGCTACAACCCAGGATACCACCACGGCAGCTCCCGTGACTACTACCACGCCCAAAGATACCACCACAGTTGCGCCTGAGCCTACAACTACGCCTCAAGATACCACTACGGCTGCGCCCAAGGATACGACCACTGCCGGTAAGAGCGAGAAGAGCGGTTGCGGTTCAGTTGTCGCGCTGAGCCTCATGGTTTGCATTATTCCCGCAGCGGTAGTTGTCTGCCGTAAAAAGCACTGAACATTATGACATACCGGAATAAAATGATCCGGTTGGCGATAGCCGCGACGTTATGCGTCGCGGCTATCTGCTTACTGACAACGTGTAAAAAAACGGAGCAGGGCTCGCTTATAGGACAAAGCTCAGCGACGGCCGAAACCTCCGTAACGTCGGCAGTCGGCAGTGACAGCACCGACGGTTATGTTACCTCGTGCAGTGAGGCTGTTACTGTTGGGGATGAGCCGGCTGGGACAACGGAAAGTCCGGCCGTGACGACCACCGTTCCAGGTGTTGAAACTACGGATGGTGCCGGCAGTACCGAAACTGCCGGCGGCGTTGACTACCCGGATGTAACGACAAGTGATGTTGGCGGAATTCTTTTGCCGCCGATATATTTTGACACCACGACGGGGTCATGACAACATCGGTTTTGCAGTCAGGGGTGGGGGATAGTTACTTTTCTATCGGGAGATACAGAGATATCGTCTTTTAGGCGGGGAAGAATGTATTTTCTATAGGAATATCGTCTTACAGGACGGTGAGAAGATTATAGGAATATCGTCTTTCAGGACGATTAGAAGATTATAGGGATATCGTCTTACAGGACGATGAGAAGATTATAGGAATATCGTCTTACAGGACGATTAGAAGTGTACTTTTCTGCTCCGCGGCAGAAA
>URHI01000118.1 GCA_900547565.1 uncultured Eubacteriales bacterium
CCCTCGGCGCGCCCCGCAGGGCGCGAAATCCCTTCGCACGGGGAGAAACCTTATCCCAGCGCCACGTCAAGTATCATCATTACGCTGAACCCGGCTGCGAAAAACACTGTTCCGAGGTTAGAGTGATCGCCCTGCGACATTTCGGGTATCAGTTCTTCAACAACAACGTACATCATAGTTCCGGCCGCAAAGCTCAGCAGGTAAGGGAGTGCCGGAATAATAAATCCGGCCGCAAGGAACGTAAGCGCCGCTCCAACAGGCTCGACTATTCCGGACAGCACCCCGCAGGTGAATGCCCGGGTTTTTTTCATACCTTCAGCGCGCAACGGCATTGAGATGATCGCGCCTTCGGGAAAATTCTGAATTGCTATGCCGAGCGAGAGTGCCAGCGCGCTTGCGGCGGTGATCTGCGTGTTACCGGAAAGAAATCCGGCATATACCACGCCTACCGCCATGCCTTCGGGAATGTTATGTAAGGTAACGGCAAGCATCATCATGGTAGTTTTTTGCAGGCGGCTCTTCGGGCCTTCGGCTTTGTCGCTGTGCTGATGGAGGTGGGGAATGACATGGTCAAGCAACAACAAAAACAGCACGCCTCCCCAGAAGCCCACCGCGGCCGGGACAAAGGACCAGCTACCCATGGTGGCTGAGGCCTGATCTATAGCGGGAATTATCAGGCTCCACACCGAGGCTGCGACCATGACTCCGGCGGCAAAGCCGGTCAGGGCGCGCCGAACCCTGTCGCTGAGGGAGCTTCTCATAAACAGCACACACGCTGCGCCCAGCGAGGTGCCCAGAAAAGGAATGATTATACCGTAGAATGTCTGCATATATGGGCTCCTTTGGTTCACGGCACGGTCAGGTCGACCTGTGCCGGATAAATTATTGTACAAAAACAGCATTTTTATAAGGCCGTCAACAGCTCGTGCATACGAAATATGCAGAGGTGCGGCCTTGCGCATATTATAGCATAAAATATACCTGTTTGCAACAGAGACGATAAAAATCGGTTTCACGCAGCGTGAAATTGTCAATTATGTCTGTTGCCAAAGCAGGTACGGTGTGATATAATGTAACACACAAATACCTACGAGGAAAAAATGAAAAAAACGCCGATTTCCGGAGTGCCGGGTGATTTTCCGGCCGTACTGCATGACTATATCGAGGGGGCACGTGTGTATGACAGCAGCTGCTCACCCGAGGCGCGGGTGTACTTTATTGACAGCGGCTACTATCTTAAGACGGCCGCGCGGGGAACGCTTGAGCGCGAATATAAAATGGCCGGTCTGTTTTTTGAACGGGGACTTGGCGTGCAGGCTGTCTGCTATGTCTGCGATGACAACGCTGACTGGCTTTTGACGCGTGCCGCGCAGGGTGAAGATCTGCTGTCACTGTGTGACAGGCCGCGCATACTGTGCCGTGAATTCGCGGGAGCGGCGCGGCGGTTGCACAGCCTGAGTCCGGACGGTGCGCCGATTTCAGCGCTACAGGAATTGTATATTGAGGTGGCTGAAAAGCTGCTGAGCGCGCCGACCGATGTGCCGAATTTTACTCCCAATCGCATAACCCGGCAGCTCGGCATAGATTCGCAAGCGTCAGCGCTTGATGCACTGTCGCCGTTATGTAGCGGAAAGCTACGTACCGATGCGCTTATACACGGAGACATGTGCCTGCCGAATCTGATCGCCTGTCAGGACGGGTATGTCACGCACTTTATCGATCTCGGTTCGGCCGGGGCGGGTGACCGCAATCTTGATGTATACTGGGCGCTGTGGACGCTCGACTACAACCTCGGCACGCCCGAATATACCGAGCTGTTTCTTGACCTTTACGGCCGCGCTGACGTTGATATGACCGTTATACGTGCCGCGGCGGCGCTCGAGTCGTTCGGCGTGCTGTGAGCTCCGGCCCGGTTGACAAATTACCGCCGCCGTGCTATAATCGACGTATTGGATAATATCTAGAATAATTTCAAAAAGGATAAGAGTAAACTATGATTTTTGACAACATTGCCCGCAAAGCGCTTACTGCAGACCCGCGTCTGGCCGTGGTTGCCGATACGATCCGCCGCCTGCTGGCCGAGAGACCGTGCCCGGGTCACTATCAGATAGACGGAGAGCGTTTTTATTATAATGTAATGCAATATGATGCCGAGCTGCGTCAGCTCAAGTGCTTTGAAAACCATCACCGCTATATCGATGTGCACGTCGTGCTCGACGGTAAGGAATACACCGATGTAATTGCTCTCGGAGATGCCGTCAGCCGCGGTGAGTACGACGAGGCGGGAGATTGCGAATTCTTTGACTGTGATGGCAGCTTTACGTCGGTTCTGCTACGTCCGGGTGACTATCTGTATCTGGTGCCCGGCGAGCTGCACCGTCCCGGCGTTGCGGTGGCTGAGGGCGACGGACATGGTAAGTCGCCGGTGCTCAAGGTAGTATTCAAGCTGGCGCTTGACTGAGAAAATACATGATCCGGGCAACTGAGTCCCGGCAGAAAGGTTTGTGAAATGGATTTTAACGAAAAGCTGAAAACCGTATCCGGTTGGCAGGGAAGCGGATATTGGGCCGACCGTATTGCATCCGAGCTGCTTTATTTGTTCCGGCTTTCCGTCGTTCGCGGCGGTGCGTTTGATGACGATATTGAGCGCGCCTGTGACTTTGTGCTCGAGGCTGCCGGACGCTCGGGAGTCGGCCGGTCGGAGGTTGAGTTTGCCGAGTCCATGCTGTCGCAGCTCGGTGAGGCGGCCAAGTCTCTTACGGCGCACTGCATAGCGCATGCCCACATCGATATGAACTGGAAGTGGGGCTATCAGGAAACGGTGGCGGTGGTCATAGAAACATTCCGCACCATGCTGATGCTTATGCGCGAGTACCCCGAGTTTACATACGCCCAGTCGCAGGCATCGGTCTACCGCATTGTGGAGCAGTATGCCCCTGAGCTGCTTGATGAAATACGCCTCCGTGTTCACGAGGGGCGTTGGGAGGTCAGCGCTTCAAGCTGGACCGAGTGCGATAAAAATATGCCGTCCGGCGAGTCGCTGACGCGGCAAATCCTCTATACCAAGCGGTATCTTGCCGGACTGCTCGATCTTGATCCTACCACGCTTCGGCTGGATTTCGAGCCGGACACCTTCGGACATAACAAAAACGTGCCCGAAATACTTGCGTCCGGCGGTGTCGATTATTACTACCACTGCCGCGGCTGTGACTACCGGTATATTTACCGCTGGCAGTCAGAATCGGGCCGCGAGGTGCTGGTATATCAGGATCCTAAGTGGTACATGGGGCCGGTCGACTCCAAGGGCTTTTGCGATTACCCCATATTCTGCCGCGACGCGGCGGAGGGCGGAATCCCCATGTTCCTCAAGGTGTACGGTGTGGGCGACCACGGCGGCGGACCCAGCCGCCGGGATATACGCTGTATTATTGATATGGCTCAGTGGCCGCTGTTCCCGACAATTAAGTTCAGTACGTATGCTGCGTTTTTTGCCGAGCTTGAAAACTACCGGCAGAAGCTTCCCACGGTGCGCGGCGAGCTGAATTTCGTGTTTACCGGCTGCTATACCACACAGTCGCGCATCAAGCTGGCTAACCGGCTGGCAGAGGCACGGTTGTATGACGCTGAGGTGCTGTCTTCAGGCGCACAGCTGCTGACGGGTGCATCCGGACGGCCGCAGTCTTTCGGACGGGCCTGGGAGCATGTGCTTTTCTCGCAGTTCCACGATATTCTGCCCGGATCCGGCGTGCTGGAAACACGTGAATACTGCCTCGGCGGATTTCAGGAGTCGCTGGCCTGCGCAAATGCCAATGCCACCGCCGCCATGCACGCCATTGCCGACCGAATTGATACGTCATCAATTGAATTCGATGACGACCTTGACACCACGTCTGAGGGCGGCGGTGTCGGATTCCGCATTGACAACCGCTATGGCTATCAGTTTACCAGCGCCGAAATGGGGCGGGGGCGTGTCCGGGTGTTTCATGTGTTCAACACGACTGCGTACCGCCGTCGCGAGGCGGCCGAATTCACGGTTTTTGATTATAAGTATGATTTTGATAATGTCGAGATCGTGGACGCCGGCGGTGCGGCGGTGCCGTTCAAGCTGATCGAAGTCAACAGGTCGTATAACCAACACCGCATGACGCGCTTTGTGGCTGAGGTTGACGTTCCCGCGCTTGGATATGCAACATTCATTATGCGGCAGAAGCGTCCATATTCCATCGGACGGCTTGACAAATTTGAGTTCCGGGCCGACCCGCGGCAGGACCATATGGAGGATGTGCCGGTGGTGCTTGAGAACAGCCGTGTCAAGGCGGTGTTCCACCCGTCGACACTGGCGCTGATATCATACATCGACAAGGCGACCGGACGCGAGCTGATCGATCCGGAGCGCCCGGCCGCAGTTCTGCGCTATGCAGAGGAAAACAATCGCTACGGTATGAGTGCATGGCGCGTAGGCAGCCTGATGCGCAGTGTTATTGTCAACGAGGAGACGAACGTCCGTGTGACGAATATTCAGACCGGCTCGCTGTGCCGTAGCTTAAGCTATGAGATGAAATACAAATCGTCGACGTTTACAGTGACAGTGTCGCTGTGGGGCGAGAACGAGGTGCTGGATTTTGAGATCGTTGCCGATTGGCATGAAATAGGAACGCAGGAGACGTTTGTACCGCAGCTGGCGTTTGTGCTTCCTGTCGGGTACGACAGCAACGCTTACCGCAGTGATGTCGCTTTCGGTCGCATTGTGCGGCAGGCGCTGGCGCACGATGTTCCGGTGCAGAGCTATATGGAGGCGCTGTGCGGCGAAGATGAGGACGAGCGCCATATAATGCTGGTAAGCGATACAAAGTACGGATTTACCGGTTATGACAATGCCATCAATGTAACACTGTTGCGCTCGGCCTTCAACCCGGATCCGCTTCCTGAGGCGGGCAGGTTCCGCGTCAAGCTGGGGATTGCGGTCGCCGGCGCTTCCGGTGATGCCGCACGAATTGCGGATTGCTACACGCATCGTATGCCGCATACTGTCGGTCTTGCGCATGCGGGCGATCTGCCGCTTTGCGGTTCGCTGTTTACGCTGATGGGCGAGGGCGTGGCGGTTTCTGCTGTCAAGCCCGGTGAGGACGGCGGCGTGGTCGTCCGGTTGTTCAATCCGGGAGATGAAAACGTTGATACAACGCTTGCATTTGCACATGCGCCCGGGACGGCGGCGCTTGTGGACGCCAATGAGAATGTTTTGTCCGAGTTGACTGTGGGTGACGGAAAGGTCAGCTTTGTCTGCCCGGCGCATGGAGTAGTGGCGGTCTTGCTCCGCGTTGAAGGCTGAAAAGCCGTTTTGAGGTTCAGGCGTTTTTCAACATAGCGCCGGACGGATAGAAAATCACTTTACTGCAAAAGGCGGTAAAGTGATTTTTTTGTTTTGTG
>URHI01000119.1 GCA_900547565.1 uncultured Eubacteriales bacterium
CGCGCCCGCAGGGCCCGAAATCCCTGTCCCGAAGCGCGAAACTTCAAAATGCAAGAAAAAATATGCGGACGGACGGCTTTATACCCGCGGCGTTGAAGCGTGTGGGATAAAAATTGCGTCTGTTCGCATATTTACACTTTGTAATTTTCCTTTGTTGAAAGGTTTTTGCGGCGCTTTTGGGGGAAGCGCCCGAGGTCGGGGGCGAGCAGCCCTCGTCGCGCTCATGCTGAGCGCGAAAGCTTTTTATTCCCCGCAGATCATATACACGCCCACGCCGCGATAGGCAACGACGGCGGTAAATCCGTCGATCTGCTCGGCAGTTCCGGCAGCTATGGTTACGCCGGTCATAAGATCGGTGACGGTATAGCGCTTATAGCCGGAAATACCCGCCGCCTCGAATGGGATACTGACATTTCCGACGCCGGAGCAGTCGGGATCGTTGTTTGCGATGACCACGACAGCCCGGTTACCGGCATACCGTGCATAATTCTGCAATGAGGATATGCCGTCCACCTTTACCTCGCATATATTGCTGTCGCGGTGGTTTATAGGCCAGTATTCAAAGATCTCGGGGTAGGAGCGTCGGATATTTATCATTTTCCGCACGTCCTCGAGAAACATGGCCTTTGCCTCGGTTTCGGTTTCGGCATACACCACACGCTGAAAATACTGAACTCCTTCGCTGTAAGAGGCATTGAACTCGTCGCCCATGTACCACAGCGGAATGAAGGGTGCCAGAATGGCGGCATAACCGATCTTCTGACGGTCTCCGCACACCGAGCGGCGCAGGAAGTCGTGATTTGACAGGCAGTTTGTGTAATACTTGCCGGTTCCGGCCGTATCAGCGTTATGTTGCCCTTGCATGTAGCCGAGGCCGGTGCCGTTTTTGACAGAATCCACGATGTCCAGCTGACCGTCGACAAAGAAATTCACTGGGTTGCTGTAATACTGCCCGCGGTCCATTTCCGAATATTTCAGGACGCCGTCCTGCTCAAAGTCGTATGTTGCGCTGCGGTTGCTGCCCGCCTCGGAGATGATGGCAACGTACTTTCCGGCGGCGGCAAGACGCGAACGTATCTCACCGAATATGTCGTAACCGGTGATTTCCGGCTCGCAGTCACAGCGGTATCCGTCTGCGCCGGTTGAAAGAATGTTGTTAACACAGGTCTGAATGAACCATTCGCGCAGGCCGGCGTTTGCCCAGTTGAAGCCTGTATTGCCCCAGCTTTCGCCGGCGAACCAGTCGGGATGCCCGGCTGTCAGAGGGGCGTTTTTGTTGACACCCCAAGTGATTATGTCAAGCAGAACATAAACGCCTTTGGAATGTGCATAGTCGACAAATTCGCGCACTGCCTGCCAGCCGGCGCTGTAATCGGAGGCGGTACTGCCGGCTCCCTTGTCGTAGTATGCTCCGTCCACCGAGTGAGGGCCGATGTTGACATACCCGTTGCCGTTTTCCCCCTTTTCGTACACCGGCGTCAGCCATATTCCGTTGACGCCGACCGAAGCGTAAAAATCGATCAGGTCATACGAATCCTGAAGTGCTCCGCCGATGGACGCCACCTCGGTGCGCAGCTCCACCATTATCAGACTGTCCACCCATTCGGGCGACATAATGCTGCCCGATGCGTTGCCGGGGACCAGCTTTACGCTTTCGGTGGGAATGTATTCGAGCAGGCCGCTGTTGTCGGTCTTGTCGCGGTCATATTCAAAGGAATAATCAAGGTCGGAGTCGGCAGTGAGGCGTCCGTCACGCACACCGGCGCAGGTCTTGGCGACAAACACGCCGACGGCACGGTCAAGTGCCGGGGCACTGCCGCCCGTGATGCGGATATTACCGGTCCCCTCATCAAACTCTATGCAACAGTCACGGCGTCCGCCCTCAATGGCAAGCTCGATGAAGGGCGCAGTCCCGTCCGTTGCGGGAGACGTGCCGTAAACTGCTCGGAAAGCGTTCTGCATAAGCTCAAGAGAGGAGGTGCAGAGCTGCGTCACCATCCGGCCTGCCTTAATGCTGTAATTGCTTGTTCCGTTTTCTATGACGGTATAGCTCTTTTTTTCCGGCGGAGGTTCGGTCTGGGAACCGGCCGTTGTATCCGCCGCGGTCGTGTTGCCGCACGAAACGGCAAACGGCAGAATAAGTGCCGCAGTAAGGGCAGTGGCGGCGCTTCTGATAATATTCCGAATCTTCATTTTACCTCACAGAACGGGCTACCCCCGCCGTATATCGGTCGGAGTGCAGCCCATTACCTTTTTGAACATTTTATTATAGCTTACGGTGTTGTTGAAGCCGCATTCGAAGGCGATATGCGTGACCGGCATTGAGGTGTTTTTCAGCATGTCGACCGAGCGCAGTATGCGTAACGATTGTATATAGCTGTACGGAGAAATGCCGTTGAAATGCTTGAACCAGTGCAGGTAGCTGTTTTTGGACATATTCACCATGCGGGAAAGTGCGTCGAGCGTCAACGTGGTGTTGAGGTTGTTGTTGATGTAGCGTATCGTTTCGAGAATCGCGCGGTGGTTGTCGTCGCAGTACGTCTGGACACACCCGCCTACGCTTTCAACATATCTTCCGATACTGACGCACATGGCAAGCAGCAGTGCTGTCATAAGCTCGTCGGATTTGAAGCTGTGAGAGTCGGCGCTCTCATCCAGCATATGCCCGAGTATGTCCCTGACCTTGCCTGCGGTGCCGTCGCTTGCGGGGATATGCGTGAAGCCGAACGTGCGGAAGAATATTTTGTCAAGTCCGGAAAACAGCCTGTCCTGCATCAGAATGTCGGGTGAGAAATGTACCTTCAGTATCTTCATATCCGGCTGCGGGGCGATGTAGGTTATTTTGTGAATTATGTTGTTGCTGAACACGAAAACGTCGCCGGGCGATATGCTGTGTTCGGTTCCAGCCACCGAATACCGGCCGCTGCCCTCAATGAAATAGTCTACCTCGATCGTTGAATGGCAGTGGGGCGTGAAAATGATATCGCCTTCGCTTTTTTCAGTTACCTGAGAAACTTTGATCATGATCTCCTCCCACTGTTCCGGTATCTCAGTTTTTCATGAATTGACGCATGGTTGCAAGATTTTCCGCGGCGCCGCGCAGAATATAGTCATAGTCGGTACCTGTGGAGATGATGTTGATGCCGAGGTCGTGCCAGAATTCGGTCACGGCGCGGTCTGTTGAGCCGGTGGAAACGCCGATGGGCTTTCCGGCCTCGCGCAGAATGGAGATCGCCCGACGTATGACGCTCTGTGTTTTTTCACCGAACACCTGATTCAGCTCGCCGAGCGAGCCGGAAAGATCGCACGGCCCGAAAATATAGCCGTCTATGTAAGGATTTTTAACGATCTGCGGCAGATTTTCGACCGCTGTGACGGTCTCTATCTGAATGAAACGGCAGGTCTTGCTGTTTGCGATGCGTATGTATTCGGCCATGTCGTCGAGACCGTAGTTGACGGCGCGCAGCGGCCCGAACCCGCGGCGTCCCTCGGGCGGATACATGCAGAATTCCATGGCTGCCTGCGCCTGCTCTGCGGTATTGATCATGGGGAAGATTATACCGTCAGGGCCCATTTCCATGACTCTTTTGACGTGATTGTAGTCGTTCATGGACACGCGTACGATAGCAGGGGTGCCGCCGGCGTTGACGGCAGTAATGTGGTTGCGCAGGTTGGTATAGGAGATCTCGGAGTGCTCGGTGTCGATCCATATGAAGTCGTAGCCGAGGCGGCCCTCCATTTCGCTTACGATGCTGTCGGTCATGGAGATGTGTGTTCCCACGAGGTTCTGATGAAGTCTGTCTTTAAGGTAGTTATTGTGAATCATTTGAATGCCTCTGTATAAATTCAGGTTTGTGTAAAGAAACCGCAGTGTGTGCTATGGCAAACACAATCACACTTCAACTATAATATTATAACACATAAGTGCCCGTATAGTAAAACAAATTCACATTCCGCACAAACAATATCACAAATCGAATTTTAGTCTATTTTTCATATTTGTGATTTTGTTTGCACTGATTGTGCTATTCTTTTACATGTACGGCGGACAGTGTGATATAATGACAAGCGTAAAGAAGCACGCAGACACTGATACCACGCATAAAAGGATTTCAATTTATGAGAACATATTTCACAAAGGACAACATCGATCCCGACAAGGATGTTGCTCTGCTACCGCCGGATTTTCTGTATTATGAAGATCATCCCGAGGAGTGCTTTGACCGTCACGGCCGCCGCTGGCAGAGCGCCGCGACTATAGCCAAGGTCGCGTCGGGCCGGCTGTTTGCTGCCTACAGGGGCGGGGGGGTGGGCGAAGGCCCCAACAATTACAACTGTATGTCGTACAGTGACGACGACGGTGTGACGTGGAGAAACGATTACCTGATAATCGACCACCCGAAAATTGTGCGTATGCATGAGCCGATACTCTGGGTGGACCCCGAGGGCACACTGTGGCACTTCTGGGCACAGTCGTATGTCTACTGGGACGGCCGCGGCGGCGTCTGGGCCTCCAAATGCATTGATCCCGATGCGGATATGCCGCGCTGGACCGAGCCGCGTCGGCTTGCTGACGGCGTTATGGCCTGCAAGCCCATTGTGCGTAACGACGGTGCATGGCTGTATCCGATATCGATCTGGCACAACTTTGTGACGCGTTTCTGCTCCATGCCCGAATATGAAAAATCAAATGTCTATATTTCGACAGACAAGGGCGCCACGCTGACATATCTCGGCAGTGCATATCACCCTGACACCACGTTTGACGAAAACTGCATCTGCCAGCGCGGCGACGGCAGTATTCTTATGCTGATGCGCATATCCGACGGCATTGCGTATTCGGAGTCGACAGACGGCGGCGCAACATGGAGCGAGGCGGCACGCTACTGCGTACCCGGTCCGTCGGCGAGAATGTATCTCGGAAAATTCCCCACGGGCGAGTTTTTCCTGATCCATCATTACAACTTCACAAAGCGCAACAACATGGCGGTTATGCTGTCACACGATGAGGGGCGGTCATATGACGAGGTGCTTATGCTTGATGAGCGTACGTCGGTGGCTTATCCCGATGCGTTTGTCGACGGTGACGGCAAGGTTTACGCCGTTTATGATCGTGAGCGCTACGGCGACAAGGAGATTCAGCTCGCCGCGTTCCGTCTTGAGGATATACTTGCGGGGCACTGCGTGACGCCCGGTGCGCGCACCAAGGGCATTGTATGTAAGGCGCTGGGAGCGCGCCGCACCGAGGAGGAAAAGCGCGCCGGAACACTATGGCCTCGCAAATACTGCGATCCGCTCCGTCCGCCGACAACACAACTTGATCAGTATTTCAAATCATTTGTCTGAGAGGTCAGCGTGAAAGTTTCTTCTATTTAAAAGTGAAATACACTTTTTCACGCACGAATTTTGCCGAGGCAAAATTCAC
>URHI01000120.1 GCA_900547565.1 uncultured Eubacteriales bacterium
CCGGGTAGGAACCGGCAAGGTTCCTCATCCGGGCGCGTTCTTTGAAACTTTCTGCAGCGGTGCAGAAAGTTTGTTCTTCATCGTCCTGTAAGACGATATTCCTGTATAAAATGAGTTCTCCACCGTCCTTGACAGACAATCCCCCTATATCCCCTACAGTCCAACAAACTATTAAAAAAATCACTTTACCGCTATCTAAGCAGTAAAGTGATCTTTTCTGATCATACAGACAAACCGCCTCCGGCCGCCTCAACAAACGCACGGAACAGATTCCCGGCAGTCTCATCCTGCGTGTAAAACAGCTCCGGATGCCACTGCACCCCAACCAAAAAGCGTTCACCCGGCTGATAGATCGCCTCGCAAATACCGTCGTCTGCCTCAGCGGCGACACACAGTCCCGGCGCCGGGCGACTGACCGCCTGATGATGAAAGCTGTTGACCATGAGCTCGCTCCGCCCTCCGGCAAGACGGCAAAACGGCGTGCCGACCGCCAGCCTCACATGCTGAGGACGTACATCACGCGGCTCACTTTGGCTGTGCCCGTCAATATGCTGATACAGACTTCCACCCATCGCAACATTGATAAGCTGTATCCCGCGGCAAATACCGAGCACCGGCTTACTTGTCGGCAGGACACGAGCGGCAAGTTCCAGCTCAAAGCTGTCCCGCTCCTCACTGATGCTCACCGAATCGAACATAACCTGCTCGCCGTAATATTTCGGGTCGACGTCAACACCGCCCGCAAACAGAAACCCGTCAAACTGCCGAGCGTATTCGTCCAGCTTGGCCGGATCGGAGGTGTAGGACACAAACACCGGCAGTCCTCCGGCATCCCATACGGCTTCCAGATATGCAGGGCGCATACGTATCATACCGTCTGAATTGTACGACGGCGTAATTGCGATGGCAGGACGGTTCATGTCAGATCTCCTTGTATATCAGGTTATTTTCGAACTTTTGCCAGCACGGTGTAGAGCAACGGAACAAGTATCACTGCAGCTACCAGCTCGATTATACCGTTAACACTTATGTACACACTGAGTATTGCCTCAAATATCGCCGCAACGGTTTCGGCAAAGCCGTCAAAAAAGTTAAACAGGTACAGCATAGAGAGAACCAGTACTGTATTTGTCAGCGTAGCGGCGGCAGTGGCAATAATTGCCGACACCGGAGCTATGATTTTTTTGCAGCACAGCGCAAATACAGCGGCAGCCACAAGTCCGACAGCAATTCGCGGCATCACCGATACCAGCGGATTCTGAAACGGCACGTTGGCAACAGTCGGCTCAATAAACGCCTTTACCAAACAGGTCAGTCCCCAAACGCCACCGATCGCCGCGGCATATTTCCAACCGAGAAACAGCGAAGCAAGTATAACGGGGATGTGCAGCGTGGTAATTGACAGGCTCAGGGGGGAATACAAAATATATCCGGTATACGGAACAACAGTCATGACAATAATAATGGCAACGAACATGCCAGCAAGTGTCAGTCGGCGTACTTTTTCATTTGATCTCATTTTAAACAGCCTCCTTAAAATGGGTTTATACCTCATTATATATTATGCCAAAATTTTTTTCAATATTAATTTATGGCAAACTTTCACAAAAAAACGCCTCATTTCCTATGCATAAATCACATAAGACGAGCCTTGACGGGAAAACTATAAGCAGGCGGAGAATAATACCGCCCGGCCTTGAGAGGAGTTTTTCACATGCTTATGGACAGAATAGCGTTGGTTATTGCGATAATCGGCGCACTTAACTGGGGAAGCATCGGCCTGTTCAGCTTTGATATAGTGGCGTGGATCTTCGGAGGACAGGGAGCGCTGGTCAGCCGGATCATATACGTTGTTGTGGCCCTTGCGGGTCTTTGGCTGATATCCATGCTTTTCAGAACGCGGGAGCGGGTGGAGCCTATTGGGGAATGACCCCGATTACGGTCCCGGCGCGGGGAGGCAACAGCTTCCCCGCGCTTTTTTATTAAATATTATTGATTTTTGCGCGGGTATGGTATATAATTATTTTATGATGGATGTTGCGGGAAAGACGACATGGCTGTAAAAACTATATACATATGCTCACACACCACGCGCCGTCCCGCCCGACTCCCGGCCGCGATAGCTCCGGCCGCGCAGCAGTCAACATTATTAACCACACGGAGGAACCCATGGAACTCGGAGTAATGACAAACGTCTACCGCTTCGAACGCGGTGGAAAAACCAGCAAAAGCTACATACAGCAGCTTAACAGTTGCGCACAAGCAGGCTTTCGCGTAGTCGATCTCAGTGCAACCAACTCTATACGCAACCGCAACGATGATCTCGCCACCGACGACTGGGAAGCTAAAATAGACGCTCTCGGAAACCACGCCGCAGGGCTGGGCATACGTTTTTCGCAATCTCACGCCCCCTTCAATGGCAACATCATGCTCCGCGGCAAACAGCCCGACAGCGACTACGTGGCAATGTTCCGCGAAATGAGCCGCCGAACCGTCATAGCGGCATCCCGCCTCGGCGTCCGCTGGGTAGTGGTTCACCCGCTCACCGATACGGTCAATACCGAATATGACAACAGCATACAGCTGCAAACCAATCATGAGTTCTATTGCGAAATGGTAGAGCTGGCAGCAAAGCTCGGCACAGGGATAGCGTTTGAGAACATGTCCGAGCCGGGTGAGCACTGCGATCCCCGCCGACGCTACGGCTCGGCTACCGACGATCTGATAGCCATTCTCGACAGCTTTGCAGGTGCGCCCGTGGGCGTGTGCTGGGACTTCGGCCATGGCCGCATAACCTACACCGATCAGCCCCGACAGCTTCGCCGCCTCGGAAGCCGCCTCAAAGCAACTCACGTACACGATAACCGCGGTGAGCGCGATTCTCACCTTATCCCCTTTGTTGGCGGAAATATCAAGTGGGAAACCATCATTCCGGTGCTGCGCGAAATTGGCTATGAGGGCGACTTCATACTCGAGACCCACAAGTTTATGGGAGATATTCCCGAGGCACTGCGTCCGGCGGCCGGCCGCCTGATGCACCAATTCGGCGACTACTGCCTTGATATGTATAACAACGCTTAAATTGTATCGGTCATAAGAAAGGTCGGAAAAAAATGAACAGGCGAAAGGCAAATCTCAGGTTAACCGTTCTGGCGGCGTTTTTTTGCCTCGCCTGTTTTGTTTTTGCGGTGCGGTTGTTCGATCTTCAAATAGTACGTCGCGGGACCTACCGCCCGGCAATTTCGGACAAAACTCTCACACGCGAATCCCCCATTACGGCACAGCGGGGCGATATCTGCGACCGCGAAGGCAACGTGCTGGTAACAAACACATACAGCTACGACCTCGTGGTGGACTATTATTCGCTGCCTTCCACCGTCAAGCAAGAAAACGCTGCCCTGCTTGAGCTGTACCGCATGTGCGTTGACAACGGCTGTACGCCCGTGCTGTGCGACAACTACCCGCTTACCGGCACGTATCCGGATATGACCTTCGCCCCCGGCAGTGAGGACGTCTGCTCGGAGATCATAGACCACTACAACCTTAAAAAAGGTTCGTCTGCCAAGGGGATCGCCAAATATCTGGCCGATCGCTATGACCTGCTGGACAAGGACGGCAATCTTATATACTCGCCCGAGGACACGCTGACAGTCATGCACCTGCGCTGGAGCATGCTGGCCGCCGGATTTTACGACTCGGGCGAGTATGTGCTGGCGCACGATATACCGCGCGAGGTGGTTATATCGGTCAGCGAGAGCAACACGGCGGGCGGCACGGTGCGCACCGTCGCCACAAGAAAGTATAATTACCCCGGCTATGCCTCGCATATTCTGGGGCAGGTCGGCCCGATTTACGCCGAGGACTGGGAAAAATACAAGGCTCTCGGCTACTCCATGGACGCCATAGTGGGCATATCGGGCTGCGAGAAGGTGTTCGAGGACTACCTGCGCGGGACGGACGGAGTTATGGTCACCGTTTACGACAAAAGCGGCATTATTATTGACCAGTATGTCAAAACCGAGCCGGTCGCCGGCTCGGACGTCTGGCTGACTATCGACATCGACCTGCAGATGGCCGCCGAGGACAGCCTGCCCGAAAATGTTGCCTACGCCGTCAGTCACGCAACCGGAGAACATACCGGAGAGGACGCATCGGCGGCCGCCTTTGTAATGGTCGAGGTGGACACAGGGCAGGTGCTGGCGATCGCCTCTTATCCGACCTATGACCTCACGACCTACAATCAGGATTACGAGACACTGTCTGCGGCCGAGGTCAGTCCCCTGCTCAACCGTGCAACCAACGGGCTGTATGCCCCCGGATCTACCTTTAAACCCGGAGTGGCAGTTGCGGCGCTTGATGAAGGCGTCATTACCACATCCACCATAATCAATACCACCGGAAAATACACTTATTTCAATGATTATCAGCCGCGCTGCTGGTATTACATCAGCACCGGCCGCAGTCATGGTCCCATAAATGTTCACGAGGCACTGCGCGTGTCCTGCAACTGCTTTTTCTATGAGGTCGGCCGCCTGCTTGGCATAGACCGACTGAACGCCTACTGCAAAAGCTATGGGCTCGGCCAGCCGACCGGCTTTGAGCTTGGCGGAGAAACGGGTATTCTGGCCGGGCCGGAATACCGCAACGCAAACGGCCTTGAAGCATGGAAGGAAACCGACACCATCGTTGCCGCGATCGGGCAGTCGGAAAATCTGTTCTCACCGTTGCAGATAGCCATGTATTTCGCGGCACTCGGCAACGGCGGCACGCGGTATTCAGCGACAATTCTGTACGGAGTAAAGCAGTTTTACACAGATAACGACGTTGTGACCCCCAAATCTCCGGAGGTGCTCAGTACATTCCGGTTGTCCGGCACTGATCGTGAGGTGCTGCTTGACTCGCTGCGCGCGGTAGTATCAACATCGCCGTCGCTCACTACCTTCTTCAGCGGAACAGGAGTCAAGGTAGGCGGAAAAACGGGTACCGCACAGGTAGGCCCTACCAAGAGCGAAAACGGACTTTTCGCCGCACTGGCGCCGATAGATGACCCCAAAGTGGCGGCAGTGTGCGTCATCGAACAGGGGCACGCGGGCACATATTCGGCGATTACCGTCGGCAAGGTTTTCAAAGAGTATTTCAATAAGTAACCGCCCTGATTTTCAAATCAATTTTCAAAAAATCACTTGACAAAACACCCCTTGTGTGATATACTGATTAAGTATCTGCGAGATGCATGTGATGAGTATATTACGAGGTGTGGCTCAGTTTGGTAGAGCGCTACGTTCGGGAGCAAATCACCAATTACGAGCGTAAAAATTTCAAAAACGCCGAATCCCTTTGAAAACACTGCATAAATCGGCTGTAAACAATTGAATAAAATTCCCGATGTAAGTGGTCTGACCACATGTTTGACCACTTACAGAA
>URHI01000121.1 GCA_900547565.1 uncultured Eubacteriales bacterium
GGAAGCTTTTTGCTTCCCGGCGCTTTTTGTTTACGGGACTTTTCACAGTCAGTTTTTTAAACCGACTATCTTTCTTCTCGGAAGTATGACAGCCCGAGACTTGAAGGCTCTTGATTTTCACGCTTTTTACGAATACTGGTAACGATCAGCACGATTATCGTGACTACATAAGGAAGCATCTGAATAAGCGGTTGAACCTGCATGCTGACATTGATATAATTGAACAGAATATAAAGTCCGCCGAAAAGATACGAGCCCAGAATGCCTACAAGCGGCTTCCATGTTGCGAATATGACAAGCGCTATAGCAAGCCAGCCGCGGTCGCCGAAGCCGTTGTTTGACCATACACCGTTTGTATAGTCCATGACATAGTACAAGCCGCCCAGCCCGGCTATCATTCCGCCGATCGTTGTTGCAACGTATTTATAAAGTGTAACATTGATTCCGGCCGCATCAGCCGTTGCGGGATTTTCTCCGACTGCACGAAGATGCAAGCCGACGCGCGTGCGCATCAGAATAAACGCGACGACGGCAGCCAGGATCACGGCGAGGTAAACCATGAAGCCGTATGAAAGGAATATCTCCCCGAACCACCCCAGCTTTGATGCAAACGGCAGTGACTGCTTGTACACCTTAGCAAATCGTGTCAATGCAATGGAGGGAACCTCGGTATCGACCAGCTTTATAAGCGAACCGCCGAAAAAGTTACCGAATCCGACACCGAAGGTTGTAAGCGCAAGTCCGGTTACATTCTGATTGGCACGCAATGTAACGGTGAGAAAGCAATAAAGCAGCGAAGCAAGCGCTGAACCCAGCAAACTGCACACAAGAGGAATAATGAGTGCCAGTGCAGGAACAAATCTTCCGGTCTGCTGGTACATAAAACCTCCGATAACACCGCAGATACCGCCAATATACATGATTCCGGGTATACCGAGGTTAAGATTTCCTGATTTTTCAGTCAGAATTTCTCCGGTTGAGCCAAAAAGTAAGGGAGTTCCCTGAATAATGGAACGTTGAATGAAGTTAGCTATAGGAAACATTATTCTGCCCCTCCCTTCTTCTTGCTGAACAAACGATTATTTTCATTGGGATTGATCTTGTATTGAATGAAAAACTCGCAACCGATTATAAAAAACAGGATAATACCGGTCAGTATGTCGGAGAATGAATTGTTAAGCCCGAATTTTGTGGATACTTCGTCTGCCCCGCGGTCAAGAAATACCAGCAGAAAAGATGTCAATATCATAATCAGCGGATTGAACTTAGCCAACCACGATACCATGATGGCGGTAAATCCCCTACCGTCAGCTGTAGTGGAAGCTATGGAATGTGATGTGCCGCCGACGAGCAGAAGGCCGGTCAGGCCGCATATTGCTCCCGATATAGCCATGGTTCGAATGATTACCTTTTTTACGTTGATCCCGATGTAGCGGGCTGTATTTTCGCTGCCGCCGACGACTGCGATCTCATAGCCATGCTTGCTGTATTTAAGGTAGATATACATTGCCACGGTAAGTACAACAACGATGAGTATGTTAAGCAGATATTTCTGCCCGAACAGCTCCGGGAACCAACCGTATTTAAGCAGATCGGGACCGACTGTATTGGAACCGCTCTTGTCAGCAACCTTAAGAAAATACTCGATGAGCTGAATAGCCACATAGTTCATCATCAGTGTAAACAGTGTTTCGTTGGTTTTCCACTGTGCCTTGAATACGGCGGGAATTACACCCCAGACAGCGCCGGCCAAAATGCTTGTAACTGCCATGATGACGATCAACAGCCACGTAGGTATGCTGTCGCCGATGTAGAACATGCACATAGCGGTTGCCAAACCGCCGATGAGTACCTGACCTTCGGCACCGGTGTTCCAGAATTTCATTTTAAAAGCCGGAGTTACAGCCAGTGATATACACAGCAATATTGCCAGGTTCTGAGCAGTGACCCAAATACGGTTGGGGTTGCCGAAGGCTCCCTTGAACATTGTAGCATAAACTGATACGGGGTTATCTCCGGTCAGGAAAAATGTAATGAACCCACAGAATATCAGTGCTGCCAATATAGCAATTGCACGAATTGTCAGTGACTTATACCATGGCAATTCAGCGCGCTTTGAGATGTGAAAGAGCGGTTCGTGCTTGCCCTTTGTTTTTGCATTATCTGACATTTTCGTCCGCTCCTCCTTCCGCTTTTGTCATAAGAAGACCGATTTGCTCTTTTTGTGCTTGGCGTCCGTCCAGTATTCCGGTAATGTGTCCCGAGCTGATTACCATAATGCGGTCGCACAGTTCTATGAGCACATCAAGATCCTCGCCTACAAAAATGACGGCAGTACCGTTTTCTTTTTGTTGATTGAGAAGATTGTATATCATGTAGGAGGAATTGATGTCAAGCCCACGGACCGGATAGGCTGCCATAAGCACTGTGGGAGATGACGCTATTTCACGCCCTACAAGCACCTTCTGAACATTTCCGCCAGAAAGACGGCGCACCGGAGTTGTAGCACTTGGAGTTACGACCTCAAGGCTTTGTATTATTTGCTCTGCCAGATTACGCGGTTTGTTTCTGTCGACAAATACCGACTTGCCACGGCGGTAGCTTCTCAGCATCATGTTGTCGATTATATCCATATTGCCGACAAGTCCCATGCCAAGTCTGTCCTCGGGCACAAACGACAAACGTACGCCAAGCTCGCGGATCTGCAACGGTGATTTGTCACGTAGGTTGACTTCTTCGCCGTTTTTGGGATTATTATACGTTATAGATCCGGATTCAATATGTTGCAACCCTGCTATGGCTTCCAGCAACTCGCGCTGCCCGCTTCCGGCAATGCCTGCGATACCGAGTATTTCCCCCGAACGTGCCGTAAATGAGATGTTATCCAGCGCCTTAACGCCGTCGTGACTTAAGCAGTTCAAGCCTGAAACAATAAGACGATCCTGCGTGTCATGCGGTTCTGTACGGTTGATATTCAATTTGACTTTTTTGCCTACCATCATTTCGGTCAACTGAGCCTCGTTGGTTTCGCTAGTGTTGACGGTAGCAATATGAGCGCCGCGCCGGAGTATGGCTACTCGGTCTGAGATAGCCAGAACTTCATGCATTTTATGCGTAATTATAATGATGGCCTTACCGTCGTCTCTCATGCGGCGAAGAACTGCAAACAGCTTTTGAGTTTCCTGAGGAGTGAGAACCGCCGTAGGCTCATCAAGAATAAGAATGTCGGCACCGCGATAAAGCACCTTTACGATTTCAACAGTCTGCTTTTCGGAAACGGACATTTCATAAATTTTCTTTTTAGGGTCCAGCTCAAAGCCATATTTTTCGCTTATGGTCTTGACGCTTTGGATGGAGCTTTTTATATTGAATTTTTCACCTTGGATTCCAAGAACTATGTTCTCGGCAGCAGTGAAAACGTCAACCAGCTTGAAATGCTGGTGTATCATACCGATCTTGTAGTGGAATGCGTCCTTGGGTGAGGCTATGACAGCCTTTTCGCCGTTTATAAGGATTTCGCCTTCATCGGGAAAGTAAATTCCCGATATCATGTTCATAAGTGTGGTTTTGCCGCTTCCGTTTTCGCCCAGAATGGCAAGAATTTCGCCGTGACGCAGATTGAGATCAACATTGTCGTTGGCAAGAATGGAGCCGAAGCGTTTGGTTACATGTCTCAGCTCGAGCGCGTAGTGTTCTGACACTCTGTTACCTCCCATAAGATAAAAAGGACTAAGGCGGGGCACTAAAGCTCCGCCTTTTGTCCGGAAAAGCAGTTTATTAATACATTGAGTTCAGGAACTCAATGCCGTCGATGCAGATATCGAAGTAAGGAGCCGAACGGTCGGAGGACTCGGCAAAGGCACCGTTCTTGATAGCCTCGGTGTCCTTGGTATAGCTTTCGTCGTAGTTGACATCGGCAAGGTAGGAGGTGAGCTGCTTGCCTTCAACTGTGAAGGTAGTAGTATCGAACACCTTGAGCGTGCCGTTTTTGATAGCAGCGATGGCTTCTGTGATTTTTTCTTTGGTACCGGTAGCAGCAGCTTTGCCGTTGATATCGCTCAAAACAACAGCGCCTTCATCAATACCGCCGCACCAGTCAGCAGCAATCGTGCCGCCCTGTACGTAGGTTTCGATGATATACTGAAGGTAAGGAGTCCAGTTGATAGCGGAAGAAATAATGAAGGTTTCAGGGCAAGCGGAAACGGTGCTGCCGTTGTAGGAAACATTCGGAACGCCCTTGACCTCGCAAGCGGAGGGAGCGCCCATGGAGTCGGCGTGCTGGCTGATAAGAACACAACCCTTGCTCATAAGAGCGTTAGCAGCTTCCTGCTCTTTAGCTTCGTCATACCAAGAGCCGGTGAACTGAACCTTCATAGTGACAGAGGGGCAAACATACTTTGCGCCAAGATAGAATGAGGTCAGACCGGAAATAACCTCGGCGTAGGTGAAGGCGCCGACATAACCCATAACAGCCTTGTCCGCTGTAATCTTGCCGGATTCGATCATTTCATTGAGCTTAAGACCTGCGGCTATACCGGCCAGGAATCTGCCCTCGTAAATGGAAGCGAAAGCATTGTGGAAGTTAGACAGACCTTCAGTGTGGGCGCGGGTACCGGTAGCGTGGCAGAACTGAGTATTGGGACGATCCTTGGCAGCCTGGATCAAGTAGCCTTCGTGACCGAAGGAATCAGCAAAAACTATTTTACAGCCCTGATCAGCAAGGTCGATAGCGGCACTGTAGCAGTCGTCGTTCTCACCGATATTTTTCTTGAAAACAACCTGTTCGTCTTTGAGATTGAAGACCTTCTGAACTCTCTTTGCGGCGTTGATGAAGTTAGCGTCGTAGGTGGAGTTTTCATCGTGCAGGAAAATGAAACCGATTTTGAAATCGTCCGGCACTTTGACGCTGGAAGTAGTTTCGGTCAGAGGCAGAGGCGATTCGATGATGTCGTCACCCTGTGCCTGGTCGCCGGAACAGGATACCATTGCAACGCAAAGGGACGCGCACATTACGACAACAAGTGCAAGGGACAAAATTTTTTTGAACATGATTGTTCCTCCATGTAATTTTATATGCTCAGGGCAAAACCCGAAAAGCCAAAAAAGAATCGGCACCTGCGGCTACGCGCAGATGCCGATCACGACGCACGCAACGAAAAAACATACTCCCGTTACTGTATTGGCGATCTTCTGCTCATAGTCGGACAATTAACGGTTATCCGGTAGAAACTTCCCGACCATATCTCGGGGGATATATAAGCGCGGACAATAAAACACAATATCTCGAATTGCCTTTATTATACCAAACAAAATATTGTGATGTCAAGTCGTTTTCGTCATTTTTTGTTCATTTATTACAAAAGACCATAATATGACCAACTAAAACATATGTTTTTGGCAATTATTCATGGAATATTCACAT
>URHI01000122.1 GCA_900547565.1 uncultured Eubacteriales bacterium
GAGTCAGAAAAAATTTCCCGGGAAATGAAACCCTGAACGGTTTTTGACGACTGTATTGGTGAGACAGATTGACATCCGAGCTTTTGGCGCTTATAATTAATTTCGGAGGTGCCTGCCATGAAAAAACACAACCATCGCACTCGGCAAAGACTGCATATCAGAATATTACTAACACTGCTTTCCACGCTCGCGCTGCTGACTGTAACCGTGCTTACTCAGATCCCGGCATCTGCCAATTCGGCACAGCGCTACTGGCACGGTGTAACATCAAGCGGCGTGATAATTTCGGACGGCGACTGCCCTATCGAAGTCGAGCGCGAGGTGCTGACGTTCGATCTCGCCACACTGCCGGATACCTATTACTCCCCGGACGACCGGCAAGGTGACAGCTTTTCGTCGTACGATGCCCGCGTCACCGCTGCCTACACGTTTTACAATCCCTCCGACGCTACCGTAACGGCTCGGCTGCTGTTCCCTTTCGGAACCGGGGCGGGCTATCTCTACGGCATTGACGACACGCAAAGATACGATATCACCGTCGACGGCCAACCAATACAAAAAAACGTCCGTCACACGCTGAACGATTACGGAGCACAGTTTGAGCTTGAACGCGATCTCGGCCGGCTTCACGACGACTACGCGGCCGACAGCTTTTTCCGTCCGGATCAGACCGTCACCTGTTACACCTATCGCGTGACCGGCGTCGACACCGAGACCTACCGTGCCGCCAACATAGCATTTGACATTAAGGATGCCGGAGGCAGCATACGGCTGTACTGGCCGCGGATGTCGGGACTGCATACCCGGAGCGACGGCGCCGTGCGGCTCAGCGCGTGGGTTGACGAGAGCCGGGAGCTGACACTGTACGTCATCGGCGACACGCCGCTCCTGCAGCCGGACTGGAAGTGCTATTCCAACGGCGGCGTCAGGGATAAGGAAATCATAGACGGCACAGCCGTTTTTGTCGGCGAAACGCAAATGACGCTGCTTGAGCTGGCGCTGTCCGAGCGACCGGAAGCCTCGCCCGTTTCCGATACGGACTGGTACAACGCCGTAATTGCCGAGTTCAATCAGAGCACTGTCGGCGAATCGGGCGTCATAAGCTCGCTTCCGTCTCTGGATCTCAGTAACCGGCTTATGCGCTGGTATGAGTATGACATAACGCTCGGCGCAGGCCAACGCATAGTCAACACCGTGACGGCTCCCATGTATCCCACGATCGACGAAGGATACAGCCCTTCGATTTACAATTACACCTATCTGCTGTCGCCCGCCGCGACATGGCGCTCATTCGGAACGCTCGAGATCAATATCAACACGCCCTACTTTCTGCTTGACGACACGACTCCGGCCGGATTCACCCAAACCGACACCGGATACACACTGCGCACCGACCGACTGCCCGACGGCGAGCTGACATTTTCTCTGAGTGAGTCGCAGTCGCCCGAGCGTAGCCATTACAGCTACATAGTGAACATAATTGTTATTCTGACCGTCATTGCGCTTATTGTAGTAGCGATGAACGTCGCCGCGACCATAGTCGCCGTCGTGGTGTGCCTGATCATAACCGGCAAAAAGAAAAACAAGCAGTGACGTGCCGGTAAGCCGTTCGGGTAACTGCACTGTCGCATCGCGGCAAGTCTTTGCGCGCCACACTTATGAGGCATGAAATTGTTTCGCTTCCGCCACCCTTGACGGAACATCCGATAAGATTTTGAAATCCGCCTTCTCAAACAAAAAATCAAGCTCGGCCGGTTATTTGGGCCGAGCTTTTTGACTGTCCGCAGCGGTACGGACATTTATACGGTCACGCATGGCAAAATACGCAGCTTCTACATCTTTTCAAAATGCTCCACATCGGTGACGAACACCGTCGCGCCGCCGACAGTGACCTTAGCCGTGCGCGGAAGACCGAGCTTCATAGCCGGTGCGTCCGAAACAACGGGCATATCCATGGTACGGGTCGAGCAGTGCGTGCGCACGACCTCCAGCGCACGGTTCAGGTCGCAGTCATCGACTCCGATAAGGAGTGTCACGTTGCCCGAGCGCAAAAAGCCTCCCGTGCTGGCCATTTTTGTGAAGGCGATCCCCTCGCTACGCAGTGCGTCGCACACAAAGGACGAATCCTGCTTGTTGACAATAGCGGTGACCATTTTCATTTTACGTATACTCCTTTCAAAATATTTGAAACGTTAATTTGTGACAATTATATATGCTTATTATATCATATATTGTGCAAAATGTCAATATTAATTTTTGCAAAAATCGTGCACCGACCTGTCATGTCAGTGCACGATCTGCATATCATACCACGGCATACAGCAAAAGCTCCGTGGGACAGCGCCCTTTTGTGCGGCTATTTAAGCGAGGCTGTCAGCTTTTCATTCCACGCAGACAGAAGCGGAGTCAATTCATCTATGATCTGATCGTCACTTCTGACATCCGGGCAGTCGCACCATACGCAGAACATACTGCCCACCAGACTCCGGCACTGTCCGGCGCTTGCCAGATCCCAACCGTCTTTGATGTTGCCGTCGTTCCTCCTGCCGAACGTGTAGGGTGACCATTCCGACCGTATACTCCCGGGATTTACGCTGAGATATTTTTTGGGCGGCGTGCTTCTGGCATCGTCTGTCAGAACGTAATAGCAGTAGCTGCTGTCGGCACCGATGAGCGAAAAACCGTTTTCCGCAAGAGAGACCGGAGAGGCAAAGCGCGAATCCGATGACCAGTACTGCACCGTAAATCCCGGATTAAACTGAATATGCTTGTCCCTCTCGGGCGTCCATCCGGTCTGGGAAGTATACCTGAATTCATCGTTCCACATTCTGACCGACTCATATCCCAGCTTTTTCATCCGCTCATAAATATCATTGGCATAAAGCACAAATATATCATATGCAACGGCGGTATTCATGTCGGTGACACGTTTGGCGGCGGCATCAAGATGCGCAAGCTGTCTCCATTTCGGCACGACGGCCGCGTCTTTTATGGCCGCACCGTATCCGAGGAACTCATCTCCGCCAACGTCAATTGCGGTACAGCCGAGGCTGCGGAACAGACGGGCGTAGCTGTCCAGAATACTGTGAATAAATGCTACCCCAACCTCGTTGCCCAGATCAATGCCGCGCGAAAAGTCGGTATTGTTTGTACCGCTGATCCTGGCGACCTCACCGTCCAGTGTAAAATAGCTGCCGATCCCGTAAACGCCGGCAGTGTTGTCCGGATAATCCAGGTGTACGCCGTTCTTGGCAAAGCTGTACCGGCCGTCGGTGTAAAAAATCGAATAGGTATTGCCTTCAAAAGAAAAGGAATAGGCGCCCTTTTCGCGTACGACCTCGTGCAGACGCTTGACGGTATAGTTCAGGTGGCCCGGCGAGTCATAGGACGGGACAATATCTATGCCGCGGCGCCGGGCGGCGGCGATAATATCCTTCAATTCGTCGACCGACAAAAAGCCGGGGTCCGGATGAACGGTGCCGAGCGGCCGGGAGGGACATAGCATACCGTCACGTCCAGCGAGAAAATCATAGGCGGGACATTCGATCCCAACGCCCATATCCTCGGAAAAATGCAGCAGCAGCGTTGTCATACCCATAGAGGACATTACGTCAAGCAGACGCATAAGGCTTCGGGGAGAGAAATATTTGCGTCCGATGTCGAGCATCAGACTTTTTTCAAACGGATGTATGCTGCTCATAGCATCCTCCTTTTCGACTTTATTTTTTCCGGGAAATGACGCACAGCGGGGAGATCAGACCGACCTCGTCACAGCGGACATAATCATTTTTGCCGAATACAGTGACGCTTCCTCCCTCGTTGGTGACAATAATGTAATCGCCTACTATGGCGAAATCCCGCGGCGATGAGCCACCGGTGAAAAAGCAGGTCAGGTATTCCGGCGTGCGCCGGGTGATATCGAAAACGCAAATTGCGTCAAGGCCGCGTTGGGAAAGATACAACCGCTTGCCGTCAATGCGGATGGCGGCCGCAGTGTTGCGGCCTTCAAAGCCGGCGGGCAGGCCGGGGACGGTCTGCTCATATGTCAGGTGTCCGTCTGCGTACGAAAACACCGAAACGGACGAGGCAAGCTCATTTGCGCTGTAAACCGTATTGCCGTCATAAGCCAGATGTCGCACGCCGTGGCCGTCCGGCACTCGGGCGCTTGATATCTTTTGCAGCTCCTCGTCGTAGACAAACACGGTATCCAGCCCCAGATCACAGACCAGAATATATTTTCCGTCCGGCGAGAATTGCGTGTAATGGACGTGCGGAGCCTCCTGACGTGCGGTGTCGGTGCCCTTGCCTGTATGCCGGACAGTTTTGATGCCCAATTTGTTGACGCTTCCCGAAAGATAGTTTGAGTCATATACCACACCGTTTCTGACGCATAAATGGCAGCAGACCGTGCCGTCGGTGGAAACCACGGTGCCCGGATTCTGCAGCATACCGTTTTTATCCAGCTCTGCCGGCACAATGCCGCTGAGCCGGCTGTCCGGGAACGGCTCTTTTAATATGGTATACAGCGTGCGATCATCTATGGCAAGATACATGGGACATGGGAGCGGCAAGAATTGCTTTTCTGTCAGCTTACCATTGTAAAAATCATAAACATGAACGCCGCCCTCTGCGGCGCAATCGGCAATATATACGTCAAAGTGCTGTCTGAGTGCCATAATAATACCCTGCCTTTCTTATATGTTTTTGTCTTTCGGCAATATTCTCCGCAGGCTTTCGGACTGTACTTTTTTATTTTATCGCATCACAGCTCTTTTTTCAACAGTTATTTTGCAGTTTTTTAAATACCTTATCTTTTCCCGCCAGTGTTTGGACGGTCTTGATATCTGTCTGCCCGCCAGGTAAAAATCATACCGATAACGAAGGATATCAGGCCCCGGCAAGCGCGGCGACAATAGCTGTAACCATCTGCTGCTGCCGTATATGGGGACGCCCCTCGATCGCATCTATTTTCTGTTCGTGACGTGACAGATGCTCGTTGGTATGTTTCAGCTCGGTAGCCTGCGTAACAAGTGTTTCATTCATAGTGCGGATCTCCGACTGAACCGCATTAAGATCCGACATATCGCGTTCCGGCGCCTTAATGCGCTGCTCGTGTCTCTCCAAAATGATCTGTGCTTGTTCCATGAGATCTCTCCTTTCCGTAAGATTTGGCGCGGCCGTATTCAGATAATACGCTTTAAAGCCGACAACCCCGGTCACGTTTATCACCTTCAAGCGCCGTCTTGCTCGTGCTCCGGACAGCTGGGCGCCGCTGGGGCTTGCTCTGCTTGAGGATGAGACTTACGCAGTCTCCGGGATCGGAAGCTGTGCCGATGCTGACATTGAATATATACGCAAGGCG
>URHI01000123.1 GCA_900547565.1 uncultured Eubacteriales bacterium
GCATATTGCGGTTCTGCCCGAGAGACGCGCCGACTTCAAGCCCGGTGCCGGGGCATGAAAGACGGTATCCCGCAAGCTCCACTGCAGTCTTGCTTCCCACAAGGTATCCGCCGATGTCAGCCATGCCGCCGCCGGGATTTTTAATAAGCGAGCCGATAAGCAGATCGGACCGCGGCTCGTGATCCTCGGTAAACTCGCCGTAGCAATTGTCAGTGACAACAAAAATATCATCGCGCAGGGCGTGTACCAATTCGTATACGCGGCTGATCTCATCGGCAGACAGTGTTCGGCGATTGAGATAGCCTTTTGAACGCTGAATAAACACGACCTTGATACGGTGCTCCTTATCGGCCATGACCGCTGCTTCGACTGCCGGATAGTCGACACTGCCCTGATCGTTCATTTCAAGCTGGCGGTATTCCACACCAAAATCAGCCAGCGATCCATCTCCGTTTTTGCCGGACATGCCGATTACCTGCTCAAGCGTGTCATACGGCTTGCCGGTTACCGACAGCATGACGTCCCCCGGACGCAACAGTCCGAAAAGTCCCGTGCTTATGGCGTGTGTGCCGTTGACAATATTGTGACGCACCAGCGCCGCTTCGGTCCCGAATACATCTGCCCAGATTTTCTCCAATGTGTCGCGACCGCGGTCATCGTAGCCATAACCGGTAGAAGGAGCAAACATAGCCTCTGACACATGATTGTCTCTGAAGGCAGACATCACGCGTGCGGTATTGATGAATGATATCTTATCAATCCTTTTGAAATGTGATTCAAGATCCCTGTCAGCACATTCTGCCAAGGCCTCAAGTTCCGGCGAAAAATCATATCCTGTCATAATAGTATTATCTCCTTAAATACGCAAGTGTAAGTGCTGTTGTAGCTTCAAGGTCGGTTAAATCGATCATCTCGACGTTGCTGTGAATGAAACGTGACGGAATTGATATCGCCGCGGCAGGGCATCCGGCACCCGACATTTGAATGGAGCTTGTGTCGGTTCCTCCGGCAACCAGCACCTCACACTGATATTTTATTTTGTTCTGTTTTGCGGTTTCTATCAGCTCGGCAACCATGCCGGTGTGGCATATGACCGAGGAGTCCTTGACTTTGATTGCGGCACCATGCCCCAGCTTGACGGCCATGGGCTTAGCACCGGGAACATCGCCTGTCATGGTGACGTCAAACACAAGCGCGCGGTCAGGAGCAATGGCAAACGCCGCCGGTTTTGCGCCCCGGCACCCGACTTCCTCTTGCACCGAGAACACAAAATACACATCATCCTCGCACTCACCCAGCTGCTCTGCCACCATGACCAGTACAGCGCACCCGGCCCGGTCGTCAAGCGGATGACCTATCACCCGGCTGCCGCCGAGGCGTGTGATGCCCGACACAACACCGAAGCAGTCGCCCACCGAAACGCGGCGTTCGGCCTCACGGCGATCCGACGCACCGATATCAATGTAGCATTTATCAAATGTAATCTCTCCGGCCTTTGTACCGGCATCCGGCACCATAACTCCCTTGACTCCCTTGTCAGAGACGACCTGGCTGTAGCTGAAGGCGGTGAAATTTATACCGCCGATCGTGGCAAAGCGTATTGCACCGTTGTCCTCAATATACGTCACAATAAAGCCTATTTCGTCCATATGAGCGCACAGCATTGTTTTTTTGTGATGTGCTCCTGTGCCGCGCTTGACCGCAATAAGATTTCCCATGGCATCGTTATAGCACTCGTCGCAAAGCGGCTCCATAATAGCGCGAATAGTATCGGATATACGTCCTTCATTGCCGGAAACGCCGAGAGGCGCGACCAACTCTTTGAGCAGTTCAGTTTTCATAATAATCTCCATTCTGCCGCTTTGCGGCAGCACAAATAGTAATCAGTGATTTTTTCCTCAGCAAAATTCGTGCGTGAAAAAGTATATTTCACTTTTAAACGGAAGCAACTATCACGCTAAATATCCTCCTTGGTTAAGGTCTTGTCACACCAATCTGCCGCCGCCAATCAGGGCGCAGACAAGCTTGAGAATTGCCTCGTAGTCTGCCATATCGGCAACGCAGGAGGCACTGTGTATATAGCGCGTCGGACAGGATATGGCCAGCGCCCTGACGCCCTTGCCGCTCTTATGAATATGTCCGGCATCGTTTCCTCCGGACACCAGTCTCTTTATCTGTACCTTGATGCCCGAGGCCGCGGCCGTACTCATCGCCAGCAAAACCAGCCGCCGGTCATACAACGTTGAACGGTCGGCCAGCGATATTGCACCGCCCTCCCCCTGCACCGCAACGCGGGAATTGGCAGCTACACCGGCAATATCAGCCACGGCGGTCGACTCCAGCACCAGAGCAGTGTCGGGCTCCAGCCGCTGCGCCGTCGTCTGAGCACCGGAAAGACCGATCTCCTCCCGCACTGTAAAGCAGAAATAAACGTCATACGGCAATTTTTTATTCTCGGAAACGAGGTGCCGCAACGTCTCTATCATAACGGAGCAGCCAAGCCGGTCGTCAATAGCCTTTCCCTTGATCTTACCGTTACCGAAGCATATAAAGTCTGAGTCAAATGTCGCGCTGTCCCCGACAGACACGTACTTCTCTGCCTCCTCACGCGATGACGCACCAATGCTGATATACATTTTATCGACCGGTGTCGCCTGACGCCGCTCGTCGGGCGTCTGATGATGAATAGCCTTGGAAGCGATAACACCCGGAATATCCCCCGACTTACCCATCACAGTAACATGCCGTCCGCACAGCACACGCGGGTCTATACCACCGAGATTGGCAAATCTGAGATATCCTTCGTCGGTGATCTCGTTGATCATCATTCCTACTTCGTCCATATGCGCCGAAACCATCACGCGCGCAGGCGAGGTGTCGTTATAATCCTCTCCCCCGCCCGCATAACGGACCGTCAGATTGCCGACGCGGTCGGAATATATATCCACACCGGTGAGATCGCTCAGCTGTTGCCGTATTAAGGCCGCTACACGCTCCTCTGAGCCGGTCGGTCCCGGGATGCAGCACAGTTCCCGGAGCAATCCAATTCCTTCAAGTCTTTGCATTTTTGAATACCTCCGCGATTTTCTCAGAGCATATGAAGGCAGTGACAAGGTTGCTCAGCTCCCGGCAGTCCTCCATGCTCACTACCTCACAGCAGGTGTGCATGCTCGCCAGCGGCAATCCGACATCGACCACCGGAACGCCCGAACGGGTCAGCGCCACATCGGGGCTGTTGGTGCCGGTATGTCCTGCGCTGACGCAGTACTGCACCTTGATACCGGATTCTGCGGCCAGCTCGCCCGTCATACGCGTCAGCTGTTTATGCGTGACAGGTGAAATGGTAAGCGATGCTCCCCCACCCATGGCAACCGTTTCCCGCTTGTTTGTATCGGGCGTACGGCCGAGATTGACGTCAATGACCATGGCATAATCGGGATCTATCGTATATGTTGATGCGGCTGCACCGCCAACACGCCCGGTTTCCTCGTGCACTGACAACTGAAGAAAAACGTCACCCGCCAGCCTGTCCGTCGGGGCATTCATAACGGCATATGCCGCGCAGGCGGCACATGACTTATCATCAAGGCCCTTGCCGGCGATATGACCGCCAAGCAGCTTCAGATACTTCGGAACAAACCCGACCGGTGAGCCGATACGTATTATGCTCTCAAGCTCGTCCCGGGAATAGCCCGTATCAACAAGCAGCTCGGTGACCTCGGGCAATTTTTTGCTGTCGCCCGCCTTTTGCAGATGCGGAGGGGTTGAGGCTATCACCGCGTGTATGGGGCGGTTGCCGTATATGATCACTTCCGCTGCCTGAAGTATTCGCGTGTCCACACCGCCGATGTTGACGACACGCACAAACCCTCCTTCCAGTATTTCGCTGACCATAAGCCCGATCTCGTCCATATGCGTATCAAGCAATATGCGGGGCGCCCCCGGGCGGCGACAGCGCTTGACGAACACCTGATTGCCGACCGAATCCTCACGGCACTCATCGAATGAACCGCCTATCAGCTTGAGCAGTGCCGCACGGTCGTAGGTTTCGTAACCGGTTACCGACATAAGCGAACACATATCAATAATCAAATTATCAAGCTCCATGCTATGTTCCTTTCCTGTATGTTTATATCGTGTTTTTCACAAACTGTTTACAATATCCTTGAACACCTGACCGCGCTGTGCAAAATTTTTGAAGCGATCAAAGCTGGCGCAGGCCGGTGACAAAAGCACTATTCCTCCGGGAGACGCCATATGTCTTGCAGTCAGCACCGCCTCGCGAAAATCATCCACCAGCTCGACCGGAAGTGCCTCCGCCGAAAATGCAGGACACTCCTCCAGCGCCGCGACGATTTTACCCGCGGTATCGCCCGTCAGCACAACTCCGGCCGCGCCGGCACACAACGCCTCTGCCAACGGAGCAAAGGGTATGTGCTTGTCATACCCGCCACAGATCACGATCGGCTTTACCGCCAGTGCGGACAGCGCCGCGGCCGTTCTTGTAGGACTGGAATCTATTGAGCTGTTATAGTATTTCACGCCGTCGAGCTCGCGCACAAGCTCAAGCCTGTGCTCCACACCGCGGAATGTTTTGGCAATGTCGCTGTATACGTTAAAGCTCACAAGTCCGTATGTATTTGCAATAGCCGCCATATAGTTTTCAACGTTATGACATCCCGGGAGCAATATGTCGCTCGTACTCAGTATTCGTTCACACGCTTCTCCACAGCTACGGACAATAAAGCCGTCCGCCTCAAATATTGCCGGACTTCCCTGCTTCTCCGGCGGCACAATATCCTCATACCGGTGCTTGCGGGACGAAAAGAAAGTAACCTCAACGCCGTTCGGCACCAGACGTCCAAGCTCTCGGGTCGTGTCATTATCAGCATTGACAGTCAGACATTTTGCTCCATGCGTGTATATATTTGTTTTTGCCGCGGCATATTCATCCATACTTATATGCCAGTCAAGATGATTGGGGGTAATATTGGTTATAGCGGCTCGAACCGGAGAGCGCTTCATGGTCATAAGCTGGAAGCTGGAAAGCTCCACCACCGCCCAATCGTCAGATGTCATACTCTCCACGCGCGGGAGAAGCGGCTCACCTATATTGCCGCCGACATATACGTGCCCGCGACCGTCACGGTCGAGTTGTTTCTCCATGAATTTATATGTAAGTGTAGTGGTAGTTGTTTTACCGTCAGAACCGGTGATGCCTATAACGGATGCCGGGGTCAGCTCAAAAAACAGTTCCATTTC
>URHI01000124.1 GCA_900547565.1 uncultured Eubacteriales bacterium
CCTGCGGCCTTGACGGCCTCGCAAAAATGCCTTTGCAAGCAAATGTTTTTACTTTGTGGTTTAATATCACATCAACACCAGGAGGAAATTTTATGAAAAGGATGCTTACAGCTATGATTTGCGGATTAATGCTACTCACCATGACCGCCTGCGATAAAGGCGGTTCCACGCCATCCGGCACAGACAACACCGGAACAACCACACCGTCCCCCGACACTACGCCTGTCAATACAACAGACGCAACGACAACGCCGGCTGACACAACGACCGAAGCCGATACCACTACAGCCGCTTCCGGTGACAATTCTACCGTACGCGACCCGTCGAAAAAGCTGCGCATACTGCTGATCGGTAATAGCTTTACCTACTACAACGATATGAACCAGCCCAAAGGCATTTTCTATAACATCGTCAAAAATGCCGGGTATGATGTTATTGTAGATTCGGTTTACAAAGGCGGCTATTATCTGCGTCAGTTCCTCGACGAAAACGACACCTACGGCAAACAGGTACTGTCACGTCTTAAATCCAATATCAAATACGACATAGTCGTAATTCAGGAGCAGAGCGCGCAGCCAATTGCCGATCCGGGCGAGTTTTACGACTCATGCCGTGCTTTCAAGCAGCTGATCGACGCCAACGGCGCTGAAATGTGGCTATATGAAACATGGGGCTACAAAACCGGCAACTCCGGTCTGGCCAAATACGGCAAAAGCACATTCGACATGGAAATGAAGCTGCGCGCCGCATACACTGCCATCGGTGAAGAGCTGGGCGTGCCCGTAGTATATGCAGGTGCGGCTTTCTCCAAGGTATTCAAAGAAAATCCCGCCGTTGAGCTTTACCATACCGACCTCAAGCACCCCGGCGAAATGGGTAGCTATCTAATAGCATGGACTCTGTTCGGGACAATATTCGGCGTCGATCCGGCTACGCTTACATACAACGGTTCGGTTTCCCAGAGCAATGCAGACATACTCCGCGCCGCGGCATCCGATATATCACTTAACGGTGCTCCCGTGGATCCGTCCTATAAAACATCGTCAGCAGGCGTTGTCTCAAAGAATCCTACATATGTTGACGCCGATAAGACACGCATGCTCACTTCTGCCCCCGGCTCACAGATCATTTCCGTGGTAAAAAGGGATTCCGACGTCACGGGTGACGGTTGGGTCAAAGTATACGACGCCACCGGTACATTCTCGGGCATACGCGGCGACAAGGATAAAATTGCTTCGACCGAAAGCTCGGCCACACAGCTTACCGATGCACAAAAAGCCGATATTGCCGACATCGGTTACGGCGTATCTGTTATCGGTATCTCGCATATGGACGCAACCAAAAAAGGTGCCGTAAACACAAATAACGACGGCGGAGTTACAAACTCTGTGATAAATCTGGTCAACGGTCACTGGGGTTCGTCCTTTATGGCGGCCATGTATTTTAACAAGGACACATATAACATCAACGGTGAAAAAGATGCAAACTCACACTACACCGGCCTTATTACTCTGAATTTCGGTTCAAAAATGAAATTTGATGCCATCGGTTATATGTCGGGAAGTCTGAAGGGCTTTGCACAAGCACAGGACGTTTATGTCAGTGATGACGGCATCAACTGGACAAAGGTTGAATCGGCCTGCTACGACGCCAAACTGACATCTTTAAAGAGTGTCAATACGGCCGGCAATCCTGACCCGTGGAACAACAATAAAGCCACAGTCGAAGTATTGTTCTCAATGAGCGGCTACTCGGGAAAATATATACGCATCGGAATTTACCGCGGAGGAGAAGTCACCGACAACACCACAGGACTTGAGGAGATCAACACAAGAGAGATCGTGGTCTTCGGCGAAAAATGCCTGGCCGGCGAGCTGACAAAGGACGAGTTCTCCCTGCCATGTTCATACCTGAAATCCATCTGTCTGCTATGGCCGAATGTCGGAAGTAACGCCGCTCATTCCAGCTCCACTACGGCACCGACCGGGTGATGATCCGAAATATACACGCCGTCCACGCCTTCGTCGGGAACAACGAACGACTCGGATATATCACATTTCAGATTGGTAAAAATATAATCGATCTTGCTCTTGTCTGTGCGGCTACCGAACCCGTGGAACGTCCCGCCAAGCCCGGCGGTAGCATCGGTTACCGGAAACCCCGGAACCGTGGTAAATACCTTTATCTCGCGTGCTTCGGGACGCGCGTTGAAATCTCCGGTCAGAACAAACGGGTACGGCTGTCCGGATAAAAACTGTATCAGCTCAGTAGCGCCGAGGAGACGGGCGATTTCACCCTTGTGGTCAAGATGCGTATTGCAGAAAACAAACGGCCGGGAACAGTCTTTGTGCTTTAGGCATACTGCCGTAGTCACACGCGGACAGCCGCTCTGGTCGACGCCGAACCTCGAGCCCGGCACATCTGGTGTCATGGACAGCCAGAAATTGCGTCCCCAAAGCTCTTCAAACATGTTCTTGCGGTACGCAAGCACAACCGACTCACCCATGTAATCGCTGTTACGTCCACAGCCGACAATGACATATTCCGTCAGCTCGTTGCGCAGCCACTCGCGCATACCGTCCTTGGCCTCCTGGAATCCGATAAGATCCGGAGAATAGTTTCGGATCGTATCGAGAATGCGCCCTTTGCGATACGGAAACGCGTTGATACCGTCAACCGGCGTATCTGTGCGGAGATTAAACGTAAAAATCTTCAGCTTCATTATTTCACAGCCTTTCTCCGGCACCTGCAAGCCGGATTTTATCTTTGTCTAAATTATATACTATACCGATGATTTTTGCAAGTATAATATCAAATATCGTGCAAAATCCGCTCCCGGCGCTTGACAAAGGATGATAATTGAAATATAATATACGTGATAAAAATTAATCTTTCCGGAGGCATTTATGGCAAAAAAGAAAAACAGAGTGGTCGTCCTGTCAGTTGACGCCATGGTGTACGAGGACGTCAAATATCTCCGTACAAAACCCAACTTCAGCCTGCTGTACGACGGCGGCTCGTCGGTTGACAAGTGCCGCACAATATACCCGTCGGTGACTTATCCCTGCCATGTTTCCATGTCCACCGGCGCATACCCCGACAAGCATGGAGTTACCAACAATTCCGCGTTTATTCCCGGCCAGCTCAAGGACATACCCTGGAACTGGTTTGCCGATGTGATCAAGGTTCCGGACATTTTCTCGGCTGCCAAGGCTGCCGGCCTTACCACCGCAGCCGTGTTTTGGCCGGTTACAGGCAATCACAAGGACATAGACTATCTTATTGACGAATACTGGCCACAGTCCCCCACCGACACGCAGGAGGCCTGCTTCCTGCGTTCCGGCTCTACCCGGGAGGTATGGGAAAAGTGCATAAAGCCGTTTGTCGATGGCGTCAAGATACGCAAGCACCCCGTTACGGACTGGTTCAACATTCAGTCCGCGTGCGCTATCATACGCAACTTCAAGCCCGATCTGTTGCTGATCCATCCCGGCAACGTCGATGCCTACCGTCACGCGACCGGAATATTCTCCGAACGCGTAACAATGGGACTTGACGAGACCGAAACCTTTATCGGTATGCTTATTCAGGCCACCAAGGATGCCGGTGTGTTTGAAGAAACCAACTTCTTCATCGTATCCGACCACGGTCAGATGGACATAGTGCGGTCAATCAAGCCCAACGTCATGTTTGCCGACAACGGACTTATTGAACTGAATGAGGACGGCAGTATGAAGGATTGGAGGGCTTACTGCCATTCGACCGGCATGTCTGCGCAAATACACCTCAAAGACCCCACCGACCGCGAAACCTGGCAGAAAACATACGATCTGCTTAAATTTATGCGCGATGAGGGTATTTACGGAATCAGCGAGGTGCTTACCGCCGAAGAAGCAGACGAGCGCGACCACCTCAACGGTGACTTTTCGTTCGTCATTGAGACCGACGGCTACACATCATTCTCCGAGGACTGGAAACGTCCCATGATAAAGAATCTTGACCTGTCGGATTATCGTTTCGGCAAAGCCACACACGGTTATCACCCGGACAAGGGACCTCAGCCTACACTTATAGCCTATGGTCCGGCAATAAAGAAGGGCGTGCGGCTTGAGCGTCGTCCCACAGTCGACCAGGCTCCTACCTACGCCCGCATACTCGGTGCCGAGATGCCATGGGCAGACGGCAAGGCAATTGAGGAAATACTTAAATAATGCGGCGATCCGCCGCACATTAAATGGAGGCCGACAGACATGTCACTTGTGAGCTGTACCTTCAAATCTTCGGTACTGCAATCCGATACCACATATTTGGCCGTCATTCCCGACAAGGTGAGTGAGAACATTCCGGTTGTTTACCTGCTTCACGGGTACAGCGGAAATCACTCGTCATGGGTGAGAAATACAAACTGTGAGCGATGCGCCAACGAACGCGGCGTCGCACTGATAATGCCGGATGCGGCCAACAGCTTTTACACCGACATGGTGTACGGTCCCGCATACTACACCTTCATCACGCAGGAAGTATTCGAGCATTCGCACCGGCTTTTCAGACTGAGCAACCGACGCGAGGCCACCTTTGTAGCCGGTCTTTCAATGGGAGGCTACGGCGCATTCAAAATTGCGCTGTCAAACCCCGCAGTATATTCTGCGGCATGCAGCATGTCGGGCGCGCTCTGTGCGCATAAATATGTTGAAATGGAATCCAAAAAAGACTTATGTAACCAGATATACGGACCGAATGTCGTAACGGTGCCGGATACCGATAACCTTTTCTGCCTGGCAGAGAGGATCGAGCGTGATGGGCAGCCGCGCCCGCGGTTGCTTCAGTTCTGCGGGACAGAGGACTATCTTTACGACCAGAATGACAATTTCCGTAAGTTCATGACCGGCCGGGACTTTGATTATCACTACAGCGAGTGCCCCGGAGGGCATGAGTGGCGGCTTTGGGGGGCATGGTTGCCCGAGGCGCTTGACTTTTTCCTTGGGAACAGCTCCGACGCGCATAATTGATTCCTGCCGCACATCTGTACACGTCTTGTAATGAGTTATCCCGGAAAGAGCAACGGGAATCTGAACCAAGGTCTGCGTTCGTAGTTTTATGCATGCGTTTGAAATACTTACGCAGACCGGCAAATTGCTGCGCAATTTGCTGGGTGCGATTTGATGGTTGCCTGCTCCAAAGGAGCAGACAACGGGAATCTGAACCAAGGTCTGCGTTCGTAGTTTTATGCATGCGTTTGAAAT
>URHI01000125.1 GCA_900547565.1 uncultured Eubacteriales bacterium
ATCGCTACCACTGGATTTTGAGTCCAGCACGTCTGCCAATTCCATCACACCGGCGTTACGTTTGAGATTATACCATATACCAATACCAAAAGTCAACACAATCGCGGCAATTTATTAACATTTTTTTTGCACGTGAATAAAATGGTAAAAAAACTAATGATCCGGAGGTAATACATGAGCAATAATGCACCACAAAATTACGGTTATCTGGTCGTCAGAGTATCGACTGCACGGGGAGCTGTACCTGTGGCGGGCGCCGAGGTAATACTGCGCGGCGCGGAACAGGACAACTCCGACATCATGTACTCGGCAATCACCTCAAACGTCGGGCTGACACCCGTCATCATATTGCCGTCGCCGCCGCGTTCCACATCCGAGTCGCCGGGGCAGGAGCATCCGTTTTCCAAATACAACATTGAAGTCCGTGCTGAAGGATACGTGCCGCAAAACTATAACAACGTAGAGGTATTTGAGGGCATCACTTCATACCAGAACGTGGTACTTATCCCGCTATCCGACAACCAGGCCCCCGACAACTTCAACCCGAATTCCGGGCAGAACTTTGACGCCCCACCGCCCGAGCTTTAAAGGAGGCTGCCATGCCGGATACTCTTCCCTTCATTCCCGAATACATAACCGTCCACCTTGGAGCACCGGACAGCAACGCCCCCAACGTAACCGTTCCCTTTGACTATTACATAGCCAATGTTGCATCCGGCGAGATCTACCCCACATGGCCCGACTCGGCACTGCGCGCCAACATATATGCCCAGATATCCTTTGCTCTCAACCGAGTCTATACCCAATTTTACCGTTCCCGCGGCTACGACTTTGACATAACCTCTTCCACCGCCTATGACCAGTCATATGCCGACGGAAGAGAGATATTTGAAAACATACAACAGCTTGTCGGAGATATATTCAACAGCTACGTCCGACGTCAGGGCTCGGTGGAACCGCTGTTCACCGCTTACTGCAACGGCACAACCGTAACCTGCGGCGGACTGTCGCAGTGGGGTACTGTCGATCTGGCCAATCAGGGCTACACGCCCTACCAGATACTTCAGTATTACTACGGAGATAATATCGACATTGTCACAGACGTACCTGTAATGTCGCCAGATGCACTCAACCCCTCTCTTCCGCTTCGCCTTGGCACTGTAAACGACGAGGTCAGACAGCTTCAGCTGCGCCTCAACCGCATTTCCAACAACTATCCTTCCATTCCAAAAATAGTCATACCTGACGGCGTTTTCGGCTACGACACGCTCGAGGCAGTAACCGAGTTTCAGCGCGTGTTCGGTTTGAATCAGGACGGCGTCGTCGGCCAGGCAACGTGGTACATGGTTCAGCGGATTTACAATGCAGTCAAACGACTCAACGAACTGGATTCGGAAGGAATAACGCTTGAGGAAGTCACCCGTCAGTATCCCGGCGTACTTTCCTACGGCGATACCGGCACCGGAGTTGTCAACCTGCAGTATTATATCAACTATCTCTCGCAGTTCTACGAAACCATACCTGCCGTAACATTGGATGGCATATTCGGAGACGATACGTTGGCTGCCGTTATCGCAGTACAAAATACTTTTGAGCTGTCGCCCGACGGTGTTGTCGGCCCTCAGACATGGAATACACTGTACCGCACTTATCTCGGTTTGATACAGAACATTCCTGTCAAATACACCGATGGTCTGACTATACCGTACGGCGGTGTGGCACTGCGTCTCGGCTCTGAAAGCGAGTCGGTCCGCGTACTGCAACAATATCTGAATTTCATCGCCGAGACGTACCCGCAGGTAGAGCCGGTGGCCGTCACCGGGTATTTCGGCAGCAGAACGCAGGAAGCGGTAATGCAGGTGCAGCAGCTGTTGGGGCTTCCTCCGACCGGCTCGGTAGAAGCGCGCACCTGGACAGCCATAACCGATCTTTACAGCGACCTTTACGCCGGAGCACAGCTTGGCGAAGGACAATATCCCGGCTACGCGGTGGGATCGTAATTCAACACTCAGAAAGGATAGCTTATATGACACAGTCAAAACCTTACGAGCGTCAGGCGGTAACTAACCTTCAGCGCTATCTTCGTCAGCTGGCATATGAGGACAGTTCAATAACTCAGCCGCCTATAGACGGCATTTTCGACACCGTCACACGGCAGGCGCTAATTGATTTTCAGAACAAAAACAGTCTTCCCGCCACCGGTATCGCCGACCGCGCGACATGGGATCTGCTGTTCGGTCAATACACCGATTCGCTAAGATCCAATACACTGCCGATAGCAGTCAACATTTTTCCGCGTCGGCCGGCCGGCTACGAGCTACAGCGCGGCGATATAAATTTCTACGTCATGGCACTGCAATTCATGCTTAATGAGCTTTCACGCGATCATGGTGAGTTGATCAATCTAACTCCCGACGGAAATTACGGTGACGCTACCGCCTCGGCTGTAAGTCTATATCAGAAGCTCAATTCCCTGCCCGAGACCGGCCGCGTGGGACTTGCGACCTGGAACAGCATTGCCGCCGCTTACAACAACCGTTCAAATGAATACGTTCAGTAAAAAGCGCTTATAATAGCTATACCTTAAGGCGGCCAAATCCGTTTTAGTGAACTACGGAGGTATAGAAAAATGACTGATCGATTCACACAAAAGGCGCGTACCTCACTCAACCGGGCTATGAGCTGCGCACGCGAGCTGGGGCACACATACATCGGCTCCGAGCATCTACTGTTGGGGCTTGCGGGAGAGTCCGGCTCAATAGCCGAGCGCATGCTGGCATCCCGCGGAGGCGACTATGACCGGCTTTACGCCGCTGTGGCGCAATGGGCCGGCACCGGAACACCGTCTCATCTGTCGGCACGTGACATGACACCCAAACTGAAAAGCATACTTGAATCTTCCGCGCACGAGTCATTGCGCATGCGTCAGAGCTACATCGGCACCGAGCACCTGCTGTGGGCCATACTCAATACGGGAGAGTGCATGGCACTGCGGGTCCTTTCACAAGCCGGAATAGCCCCCGCGGACCTGAAAAAGGAGCTGACTGCCTTTCTTGACGCACTACCCGGACGCGCCGACAAGCAAACGTCCGGCAAGGAAGCCAAGGGCGAGCTCATTCCCGGTGCCCAGACGCTGTCAAACTACGGAAAAAATCTGACGGCCGCCGCCCGTGAAGGTCGTATCGATCCTATAATAGGACGTGACCGCGAAACGGTTCGTGTAATGCAAATACTTTCCCGGCGCACCAAAAACAATCCCTGCCTCATCGGAGAGCCGGGAGTTGGCAAAACGGCAGTCGTCGAAGGACTAGCACAGCGCATAGCCGACGGAGACGTCCCCGACAATCTGCGTGACCGCGTTATAGTAACGCTGGATATTCCCGGAATGATAGCCGGTGCTAAATATCGAGGAGAATTTGAGGAGCGCATGAAAAACGTCATGGACGAGGTGCGCCGGAATCCATCAATAATACTTTTCATAGACGAGCTGCACACAATAATCGGTGCCGGCGCCGCCGAGGGGGCAGTTGATGCCGCCAACATTATAAAACCGGCTCTGGCACGAGGCGATCTGCAAATTATCGGCGCCACAACGATTGAGGAGTTCCGCCGTCACATTGAACGGGACGCCGCACTTGAGCGGCGGTTTCAGTCGGTCATGGTGGGCGAGCCGACACCCGAGCAGACGGTTGAAATACTGCTCGGACTGCGCGACAAATATGAGGCTCACCACGGTCTTACCATTTCTGATGAAGCCATAGACGCCGCCGTGCGGTTGTCCGTACGCTACATCACTGACCGATTTCTCCCCGACAAAGCCATTGACCTTGTAGACGAGGCGGCAGCACTGCGTAAAATGCAGGCCTATTCCTCCCCCGCCCCGCTCAACCAGACACGCGACCGGTTGTTACGGCTTGCAAAAGAGAAGGAAGAAGCGGTAATGGCGCAGGATTTTGAACAGGCAGCACGTATACGCGACAGCGAGCTGTCACTTCAAAATCAGCTGGAGCAGGACTGCAAGCTACTCGACGACAGCCGTGGTGAGTCAGGCATCACCGTCACAGCCCGGGACATATGCGAAACCGTGACGCAGTGGACAGGGGTACCGGTTGCGCTTCCCGATGAAGACAGCAATACCGAACTGTCGGGGCTTGAGGAACGGCTTATGCGTCATGTCATAGGACAGGACGCGGCGATACACAGCGTTGCCGCCGCAATACGCCGCGGTCGGAGCGGGCTGCGCATGCCTGACCGGCCGGTGGGAGTTTTTCTGTTCTGTGGGCGCACGGGAGTAGGCAAAACCGAGCTGGCACTTGCGCTGGCCGACGAGCTGTTCGGACGTGAGAATATAATACGTCTTGACATGTCTGAATACATGGAAAAGCACAGCGTTTCCAAACTGATCGGCTCACCCCCCGGATATGTCGGCTACGATGAAGGCGGGCGGTTGACCGAAGCCGTGCGGAGAAAACCGTATTCGGTCATACTGCTGGACGAAATTGAAAAAGCGCACCCTGACATATTCAATCTTCTGCTTCAGATTTTTGACAGCGGGCGGCTGACCGATTCAAGCGGACGTGTTGCCAGCTTTCGCAACGCCGTGATAATTATGACGTCAAACATCGGTTTTTCGCCAGGTGACCGTCAGCGCCAGTTAGGCTTTGGCGGCTCAGACGCTACCTCAGACGAGCAACAGGCGGTCAGCCGGGCAGTACGGGAAACATTCCGGCCGGAATTAATCAACAGACTGGACGAGGTTATTGTGTTCCGTCCGCGCGACGAGGCCACAATGCTGAGTATTACTCAGAACATGCTGCACGACATAATTGAGCGTGCGGCATCGCTCGGTATTCGGCTGACATTCACGCCCGAGGCAGAACAGCAGCTGGCCTCTGACGGTTATGATCCGCGTTACGGTGCACGCGATCTGCAAAGACTGATCTCTGTCAAGGTTGAGGATCCGCTCTCGCGCATGATACTTGACCGTTCTGTCAAGCGCGGTGACGAGGTAATAATAGACGGTGACGGTGATGGGGGGACTGAATTGGCCATTCAGGTGCTAACTGGTATTTAATTAGTTTTATCATGGATGTTACAGTGTTTACAAGGATGATTTGATATTTTACAGGAATATCGTCTTACAGGACGGTGAGAAGATTATAGAAATATCGTCTTTCAGGACGATTAGAAGTGTACTTTTCTGCTCCGCGCCATACAATTTGCCGAACTGTGTTCGGCAAA
>URHI01000126.1 GCA_900547565.1 uncultured Eubacteriales bacterium
TGCCGCCGATGTCTCCGTTGAGAAAGCTCTCCAAAGAGTAAAGTGACAGTCCTATGCGGTGATCTGTAACACGGCTCTGAGGATAATTGTATGTTCGGATCTTCTCGCTTCTCTCACCGCTTCCCACCTGATTCTTCCGCGTTGAGGCGATAAATGCGTCCTGCTCGCTTTGCTTGATTTCGTACAGCTTGGCCCGTAGCATTTTAAGCGCTTTTTCTTTGTTCTGAAACTGGCTGCGCTCGTTCTGGCACTCAATAACAATACCGGTGGGCTTGTGGGTAAGACGTACTGCCGATTCTGTCTTGTTTATGTGCTGGCCTCCTGCACCTGACGATTTGCATGACTCAAACACCAGATCTGCCGGATTTATTTCTATTTCTACGTCTTCTGCCTCGGGCAGTACCGCGACAGTGACGGTAGAGGTGTGTATTCGCCCTTGCGATTCGGTCTCGGGAACACGCTGTACACGATGCACCCCGCTTTCAAATTTGAAGCGCGAGTATGCTCCGTCTCCCTCGACCATGAAGGTGACCTCCTTGAAGCCTCCAAGCTCGGTTTCATTGCAATTGAGCAGTGATACCTTGAAGTGCTCAGTTTCAGCGTACATGTTGTACATGCGGTAGAGCACATATGCAAACAGCGCCGACTCCTCTCCTCCCGCTCCCGAGCGTATCTCGACGATGACATTTTTTCCGTCGTTGGGGTCACGGGGAAGGAGCAGTATCTTCAGTTGCCCGGACAGCTCGTCCGCGTGGAGACGGGCTTGTTCAAGCTCATCATATGCCAGCTTGCGTCCGTCCGCGTCTTCGGCCGTGCTGACCATTTCTTCGGCAACTGAAATTTCATTTTGGGCAGTTTTGTATTCACGGTATTTTTCGATGATTGGAGTCAGCGCTTTGTACTCCTTCATCAATGTGGTATAGCGTTCTATGTCGGAGCACACGGCAGGGTCGGCCAGCGAGGCTTCAAGACGTATATATTTTTGTTCGGCTTCGTTCAGCTTATCAAGCATTGTTGTCCTCTTTAATTTATCTGAAGAAGGCGCCGAAAGCACGTGCAGCCTCGTACAGATCGGTTTTTGCAATAATTTCGTAGGGCGCGTGCATGGCAATAACCGGTACTCCGAGATCTACGGTTTCAATGTTGTGCTTGGCTATAAACATGGCGACCGTTCCGCCGCCGCCTGCATCCACCTTTCCAAGCTCACCTGTTTGCCATATGACATTGTCGCGCGCCATGATGCCGCGTAACCAGCCGATATATTCGGCCGATGCGTCATTTGTACCGCTCTTGCCGCGTGCACCGGTATATTTGCACAGCACCACGCCGCAGTTGATGAGCGATGAGTTTCGCTTTTCATAAACCTCGGCAAAGTTTGGGTCGTAGGCCGCAGAAACATCGGCAGACAGGCAGCGCGAGTACGCACGCACCACCGCGGGATCGGCTCCCTTGGCGGCGGATATGGCGTTGATGAGATCATCCATGATATCGCACTTCATGCCGGTGATGCCCTCGCTTCCGATTTCTTCCTTGTCGGCGAGTATGCACATCAGAGAGTGCTCGGAGTCGGCGTTGTCTATTATAGATGTGAGTGCGGGATAGGCGCAGACACGGTCATCGTGACCGTAAGCGCCTATTAGAGAGCGGTCAAGTCCGACATCGCGTGCCTTTGCGGCGGGTACGGCAGACAGTTCGGCAGACAGAAAGTCTTGCTCGGTGATGCCGTATTTTTCATTGAGCAGGCGCAGAATGTTGAGCTTTATTGCGTCTTGACCTTCACCGTACGGACGGCTTCCTGCCAATACGTTGAGCTTTTCGCCAGGTATTGCTTCGGACAACGGCTTTTTATTCTGTTCGGCACCGAGATGTGGGAGCAGATCGTTAATATAGAATATCGGATCGTTGTCATCCTCACCGATCACTATTTCGACTTTTTCGCCATTGGCCTTGACGACTACACCGTGCAGTGCGAGCGGTGTCGCCACCCACTGGTATTTGCGGATGCCACCGTAGTAGTGCGTTTTGAAAAATCCCATACCGCCGTCCTCGTATACAGGGCACTGCTTCAGGTCAAGACGCGGTGAGTCGATATGAGCCGCCGCGATCCGTATGCCGTTTTCTGCCGGCTCACGGCCGACGGTAAACAAAAACAGGTTCTTGCCGCGGTTGTTGTAGTATTTTTTATCGCCGACGCTTAGTTTATCGCCCAGTGCATAAGGAGTAAATCCTGCGTCTTCGGCCATGCGTATGCCTTCACTAACGGCCTCGCGCTCGGTCTTCGCGGCATCGAGAAAGCGCATATAATCCTTGGCATATTCATATGCCGCCTCGGCGTCGGCGGTTTCAAAAACATTTTTTCTTGAATAAAAAAGCTGTTGCTTCAGTTCTGCTGTATCCATTTGTGAAACTCCTTCAATAGTATAATTTTTCATAGGTTTTTACATTTTCACGTTGACGGCGGACGTAATTCCTTGTTTCCTCAAAAGGAATGTTTGTCAGATGTCCTGCCAAAGAGTAACGTGGATCCTTCAGCCAGGAGTTGACGTTGCCGACTCCGGCATTATAGGCGGCGAAAACAATGTCCCAGTTGCCGTATATTCCGTAAAGCCAGGACAGCAGATAGCTGCCGTAGCGTATGTTGGTTTGGGGATCTGATATCATCGAGTCGTCGAGATTTTCGTGCAGCATGTCGTCTGAAAGCCAGCGGAAGGTTGACGGCATAAGCTGCATGAGCCCGACGGCACCTGCCCGTGAAACCGCGTCGGCATCGAATCCGCTTTCGGTTTTGATGGTAGCATATATGACCGTTTCGGGAATATCGAACTCGGCGGCACTTGCACTAACATATTCGCTGAACTTGCGCGGGTAAGCGCTGCGTTTGTAGGCAAGGCTGATTGCTTCACATACAAACCCGGCTATTACGGCCGCAATAATAACGACGGCGATCAGCATCCGTCTGTGTCTGCTCCATGACTTCAGCATAGTTTTTCACGAGCCAGAATGGCATCAAGCTCGGTTTCGAGCGCGGCGGAATTACCGTCGTTATGAACGGTGTATTTTGCACGCGAGGTGTAAAAGTCGTCCGGCTGTTGGCCGTCAATGCGCAGAGAGGCGGCGGTTTCAGTCAGGCCGTCACGCTCCATTATGCGGTGCATGCGCACGTTGCGGTCGGCCACGACAGCTATGACAAAGTCGCATTTTGCATCATAACCAGACTCAAACAGCGCCGGTGCGTCGACAACTGCGGCACGGCATCCGCGCTCTGACAGTGATGCCAGCAGCATATCTGTCTGCGCCAGAATATACTTGTGAGTGACAGCGTTAAGCTGTGCCAGCCGTGCTTTGTCGGAAAAGACGAGCTTTGCCAGCTCACTGCGCCGGAGTGTGCCGTCGTTGTTTATAATGCCGTTGCCGAATACCGTACGCAGCTCGTCAAGACATTCGGACGGGGGCAGCAGCAGGGAATGATATACCGCATCAGTATCCACCGAAGGAATACCGCGTAGACTGAGTCTTTCACACACCCAGCCCTTTCCGCTTCCGCTGGGGCCGGTCAGTCCTATCACTTTCATAAAACCGTCACCTCGTCACTTGAAACATATACTATAATTATACAATATATTTTTAATAAATTCAAGAGTTGTCCGCGCTTTTGTTGAATAAACTGTTGAAAAGCAGAGCGGAATATTGTATAATAAATATTAATTGAACGAAAGGATACTGCAAATGAGATACGATACACTGCTTTTTGACGCCGACGGTACACTGCTTGACTTTTCGCGCTCGGAGTGCGAGGCGCTCCGAGCCGCGCTGGCTTCCTTCGGCATCGACGCCGACGACTGTGTTGTCGCGGGCTATTCTGCTATAAATGACGGACTGTGGAAGTTACTCGAGAGAAAAGAAATCACCAAGTCTTGCCTGAGAGTGAGAAGGTTTGCCATGCTTGCCGAAAAATTCGGCTATAATTACGATTCCGTATGTGTTGCGGATAAATACGCAGATGAGCTGGCAACCAAGGCCTACATACTGGGAGATGCTCTTGAGGTCTGTACCCGTCTGGCGCGTGATTGCAGACTGTACCTTATCACAAACGGATTTGTGAAAATTCAGCGCGGACGGTTTGTGAATACGCCGCTATATCCGCTGTTTTCCGGAATGTTCATTTCAGACGAGATCGGCTGTGACAAGCCTGCGCCGCACTATTTTGAAGTGGTCCGATCCTCTGTCCCCGACTTCAATGCTGAGAAAACACTGGTCATAGGTGACTCACTGACGTCAGATATCAAAGGAGGGCTTGATGCCGGCCTTGATGTTTGCTGGTTCAATCCATCTCACAAGGCTACGCCTGACAACATTGATATAAACTACATTATCGACGATCTTTCAGAACTTTATGACATTGTAAAATAATAAATTATGGCATCAAATAACGACATATTTAGTGATCTGAGCACACGCATGGTGAATATCGGCGCTCACGTATTGATAAATGAACCGCTGTCGGCACACTGTACCTTTCGCATAGGCGGCCCCGCGGCACTTATGGCCTTTCCCGCCAATATGGAGCACTTTACGGGTATACTTGATATTCTGCGCACGTCAGATGTTCGGTATACCGTTATCGGCAACGGCAGCGATTTGCTGTTTGATGATGCGGGCTATGACGGAGTTGTTGTTTCAACAACAAAGCTGCGCCAAACCGTGGCAGAAGGCGAGGTGCTTTATGCCGAGTGCGGAGCTTCCTGTTCGGGTATGGCGCAGAAAGCGGCAAAAGCCGGGCTTTCAGGGCTTGAGTTTGCCTACGGAATACCAGGAACATGCGGCGGCGCTGTCTTTATGAACGCCGGAGCGTACGGCTCGGAAATATCGGCTCTGTCTCCGGTGGTTGACTGTTTTGACATGTTCTCGGGAGAGCGCGTTATGCTGAGCGGAAGCGATCTGGACATGAGTTATCGCCACAGCATTTTCACCCGCCGTCCGGAACTTATTATTCTCGGGGCGCGGCTACAGCTTGCTTACGGCGATTCGGACAAAATACGAAAAACGATGGAGGACAATATGGCTTGCCGCCGGGCCAAACAGCCGCTGGAATATCC
>URHI01000127.1 GCA_900547565.1 uncultured Eubacteriales bacterium
TGACTGTCACCGAAAGTCCGTCCCATTCCTCACTGAATTCCAGCTCGATTTGCTCAATCCCGTAGCTGCCGCGCGTCCCGGCAATGAATTTGCCGGGATTTATTACGTAATTATCTATTCTCAGCTTCATTACTTATGCCTTTCTGTTTGAAAACAGTGCGCTTTGGTTATCCCGGTATGATTATATCAGGGCATGCGCAGGCACGGCTGACAGCTTTGTGTCAGTAAAAGTTCCTGCAACAGGCATCATAAAAATTCGAAGCCGCCGCCAATTGTAAATATGTATCACATTTCAGTCAATTCCCAGTTCATTGAGCGCCGGAATTACCCCTCCGTGACGTTCAAGCAGCCCGGCAGCCGCATCGTGCGACACACTGCCCAGTTCCATTATTATACGGGTTGCCCGTTCACGTAGCTTTTCGTTGGTCGGGCGAACATTGACCATGAGATTGCCGCGGACAAGTCCCAAACGAATCATGGTTCCGGTTGACAGCATATTCAGCACCAGCTTTTGAGCCGTCCCGGCCTTAAGGCGCGTCGAGCCAGAAATAACCTCGGGACCTACATACGGTGCGATAATCACCCGGCACAGCGGCGCCATAAGCGAGTCAGGATTGCAGGTAATGCCCATAGGCACGGCACCGAGCTCTGTCGCACGCTTAAGTGCTCCAAGCACAAACGGTGCGCGCCCCGCCGCCGACAGCCCGACGACCACGTCTCCCGCAACTACACCGCCTTCGTCAACGGCTTGTGCGCCACGGCTCTCGCTGTCCTCAAAGCCTTCGGCGGCCCGGAACATGGCATCCTCTCCCCCGGCGATAATGCCGCGCACAAGACTATAGTCCACTCCGAACGTAGGCGGGCACTCGGAAGCATCCACCACACCAAGCCGCCCGGAAGTTCCGGCACCGACATAGATCAGATGCCCGCCGGCCTTAAGCTGCCCGGCAATGATATCAACCGCCTCGGCTATTTGCGGCAGCTGGGTCTCCACTGCCTCTGCCACATGCTTATCCTCATTGTTCATGACGCGCATGGCCTCAAGTGTGGTCATTTTGTCGATTCCGGCACTTGCGGGATTGCGTCCTTCAGTCTTGAGGTTATCGTAATTGTCGCGCATATCATTGTGCCTCCGGGTCAAATTGTTCAAAAATGCTCTTTAATTTTTTCGATCGGACAGAGTCAAAGACATACTTATTGCTCACCGTCCATACAAAAGTAGGCAGCTTGTACATACTGCGCATCAGCCGGAGCGGAATTTTATTCAGGAAACGTCCGTCAGCCGCCACAAAATCGGGACGTGAGATAACATTTGTCATCATAGTGCCGAGCATAAAATTCACCAGTTTTCCCGTTGTCGGATTTTGCGAAAAATCGGTATAAAGTACACCGCGCGCTATTTTGGGCTGATGCTTTTTGAACCAGCCGAGCAAATAGGGATTGAACGACTCAACGCACACCTTGCCGTCATAATGCCCGAGAATACGCGCCACCGCCTCACACAACGCTGTATCCGACGTTTCACCCTTAAGCTCAATAAGCAACGGTACCCGTCCCCGCACGGTATCAAGCACATCGCTGAGCAGCGGGTTCGTGTATTCAGTTTCTCCGAGATGCCGCCATGACAGCTCGGCTCCACGCAGCGACGAAAGCTGGACATCCTCACCGCACATGCGACTGAGCGTATAGTCGTGGAACACCATCACATCGCCGTCGCTTGACAGCTGAACGTCCAGTTCAATTCCGTATCCGCGGTTGACTGCCGCCGCAAACGCCGGGATGGAGTTCTCGGGTATATCCCCGCCCCACAGCCCCCTGTGCGCGTAATTCACATACAGCTTTTCCATGCCGGGACGCTGTGACTCCCGACGCGGTGCCGACAGTATAAGGTAAACAATTGCAAATGCGATAACAATCAGCACCGCGATCACTACATAAATCATTAATTTTTGCCTTTCTCCGATTATTGATCAATATCGCCGAGCGCCTCAAGGCGGTTTTCGGGCGGGATGGGTTTGGAATCACCGTGCCGTACAAACAGCATGGTAACAAATGAGCCGAGCACGAACACAGTCGCATACGGGAACAGAAGTGTCATGCTTATGTCGAGGAACAGACCGCTGAGTACCGGTGTGACAGTCTGTGCCAGCATACTGGCAGTGTAATAAAATCCGGTGTATTTGCCGACATCCCCGCCGCGCGACAGCTCGACCACCATCGGGAAGGAATTGACGTTGATAGTAGCCCAGCCGATACCCGCCAGCGCAAACAGTATGTTCATCACCAGTGTCGGGCTGTCCTGCCGCATGAATATCGCGCCGCCAAACGCCACTGCCAATATCATGACGCCTGCCAGAATGGTCTTTTTGCGCCCCAGCTTTGAGGATATTATACCCACCGGGAGGTAGGATATAATCGCCGCCGCCTGAGCAATTATCAGCGTCATGTTATAATCCTTGGCCAAAACGTTGCCTGCATAGACCGAATACTTACTGGTAACTGCGTTATATCCCATGTACCACAACACCACCGACGCCAGTATAAGCAAAAGTGACATCAGTTCACCGCGGGACAGCTTGCGATCTCCTGCGTTGACATTCTTTTCATCAACCTCATCTTCAATGCCGTACCGGCGGCTTTCTTCATGCATTTCCTCCACCATACGAGGCTCGTTTACAGTAACCATGAAAATCACCAGTGCTGATATCATGATAGCAGCGATTATTGCAAAAAACACAACGTAACTCATCATGTCGTTTGCGACATCGCCCGTTTTGAACACCATGCCGAGCACCAGCACCAGTATTCCGCCGAATGAACCCATAAGGTTTATCACGGCATTGGCCCTGGAGCGCAACGGCTTGACGGTAACATCCGGCATGAGCGCCACTGCCGGCGAACGGAATACTGCCATTGAAATCAGAACAACGAGCAGCAATCCAATAAAAAACACAAGTATCGCCGGATTATTGAGCGTTGCGTCACGCGCAACTGCCTGACGTGCGGGAACGACATAATCATTATAAAGCGGGTTGGTAACCTTTTGGGGCTGTCCGTCCTTCCCGGTCACAACCGCGCCTGACTTATCCGTCTTATCGACCTTGAGCGTGATCGAAGTGAACTGCTCACGCGTGAATTTTTCCTTAAGCACAAATTTTTCACCGGATTTAGTCACAAGTTCATAAGTTGTACCGCTCGAATCTGTCTTTTTTTCGTAATTGTAATCATAAAGCGCTTCGAGCGTCGCCTTGTCCTCAACATTTGAGTATTCGGAGATGCGTGTCAGCTGCATGGAATCCACAAACGACAGTCCCACAAATGCAACTGCTGCCGCAATTGTTCCGATAAGTATGAACGGTGTCCGTCTGCCCAGCTTTGAGCGGCATCTGTCCGACAACGCACCGAACAGAGGCAGCATGAACAGCGCCAGCACATTATCCAGCGCCATTATCGCACCGGATACCGTCTGCGACATGCCGAATTTGTCAGTCAGTATTTTTGGAATTATAGTGTCGTATGCTTGCCAGAAAGCGCATATAAGAAAAAATGCAAAGCCTACACACAGCGTTTTTCTGTAATTCAGCTTCATATCTAAGCCGTTCCTTTCATATGTAAAATTTCATTATAATTTTCCCATGTCGCGCAGGCGCGCGGTCTTCAGCACAGCGGCTTGCGTTTTGGCATCGGTAACCTCGCCGTTCATTATCATGTCAACCAGCGTACCGAGCGCAACCGGCCGCGTGCGCAAAAACTCATCGTCGTCAGGATCGGTACTTCCCAAGTCAAAGCCGACCGCGGCGTACATATGAATAACCTCATCACATATTCCGACCGACGGATACAAATCGCCAAGCGGGACCAACCGGCCGCCGACAGCTCCTGTTTCCTCGCGCAGCTCACGCCAAGCGGCCTCCTCCGGCACCTCGTCCGGACTGTCCAGCTTGCCCGCCGGAATTTCAAGCAACACACGCGCAAACGGGTAGCGGTACTGTTCAACGCACAGCACCTCTCCTGCGGAAGTCAGCGGAACGATAGCAACCGCTCCTATGTGGCGCACCACCTCACGCACGGCACATTTTCCGTCAGGTAGGCACACCTCATCCCGCCACAGGTGTACGATCTGACCGTCGTATATCAGCTCGCCGGTCAATCGCTTCTCGGTCAAGTCAACATAATTCATAAACAGGCCTCCAAAGCTTACAGATATATTCAGTATACACCAAAAATGCCTCCGTGTAAAGAACTTTTTTCTCATCGAATATTTTTTACGGCACGTGACTTGAAATCATCACAAAAATATTGTATACTAAACAATAAACATTCGTTGCAAAGGAAGCATTATTATGGAAATAAAGACTGAGCTTTCAAGAACCGCCATGCTGCTCGGCGGCGATGCAGTTGAGCGTCTGACGCGCGCCCGCGTTGCGGTTTTCGGACTCGGAGGGGTAGGCGGCGCGCTGTGCGAGGCGCTTGCACGCGCCGGTGTAGGCGAGCTTGTTCTCATCGACGGCGACCGGGTGTCGCTGTCAAACATAAACCGTCAGATTATCGCACTGCACTCTACTGTCGGTCAGCTCAAGACCGAGGTCATGGCACAACGCATCGCCGATATAAACCCTGACTGCCGCGTCACCGTTCACAGTATTTTCTACGGAACCGAAAACGCCGACACAGTCAGCTTTGACAGACTTGACTACGTGGCTGACGCTATCGACACCGTGACCTCCAAGCTGATAATAATACAGCGGGCTCAGCAGGCAGGAGTCCCTGTGATATCCGCCATGGGGACCGGAAACAAAACCGACCCGTCAAGGCTGGTGCTGACCGACATATCCAAAACCGACACCTGCCCTTTGGCGCGTGTCATGCGGCGCGAGCTGCGCCTGCGCGGCATACATCATCTGCGGGTACTTTTCTCACGTGAAGAGCCGCACACACCGGACGGAAAATACTGTACCGACTCAGCTAACGGGCGCCGTCTGCCTCCGGGAACCATGGCGCCGGTTCCAAACGTTGCCGGACTAATGATAGCCGGGGATATTATAAAGCACATCACAAAAAA
>URHI01000128.1 GCA_900547565.1 uncultured Eubacteriales bacterium
CACCGATTACTGTTTGCGCTGCCGCAAAGCGACAGAATGGAGCTTGATATGAAAAAATGCCTTTGGGCGGCTGTTATCTGCTTTATATTGCTGCTTACCCTGACACTGACACCGCTTGCCGCCGAATCCGGCACCGCCGTCACTTTGTCCCCCGAGCTTACCGGCGATGACGACGAGGCCAAACCGCAAAGTCACCTGTGGCTGATTCCCGTCATAACGGTGGCCGTGCTGTCGTGCGCCGCCGGATGGTATATCGGCTTAATAATCGATAAAAGAAACGGAAGGAGAACGCCAGATATTCATGAGTAAAGTCAAAAACGTCCTGATAATTTTTTGCGACCAGCTGCGCTACGACGCCGTCGGCGCATTCGGCAATCCCGACATCCGGACTCCGCACATCGATGCGTTGGCCGCCGACTCGGTCGTGTTTGACCGTGCCATTACACCGTCCCCCGTATGCGTTCCTGCACGGCTGTCACTGATGGCGGGACAGTACCCCGCCCGCACCGGCAACAACAATAACAACAAAAATTTCGCATACACCGGCGACGGCTTTTACGGTGAGCTGTCGCGCGCAGGATTTCTGTCCTGCAACGTGGGAAAAATGCACTACGCCCGCGATATGTACGGCTCCATTGGCTTTGACATACGCCATACGCAGGAGGAGCTGTCCAACCCGCGCGATGAGTACACGCAGTTTATCATGAACTCGCCTTACCGCAATGTTTTCGACTATAACGGCGTGCGCAGTGAGATGTATTATGTCCCACAGGTGTCGCAGCTACCGGCAGAAGCGCACCCGACGCAGTGGGTCGGCGACCGCAGCGTCGAATTTCTTGAAGAACACAACCCCGACCGGCCGTTTTTCCTGTTTTCATCGTTCATACATCCCCATCCGCCCTTCTGCCCGCCCGCTCCGTGGAACAAGCTGTATCGCCGCGAGAGCATTCCCGAGCCGTTCGTCCCGGAGGGATATATGGCGCTCAAGCCGCTCATCGACACCGGCTTTGACTGCGAAAAGCTGGGAATCACACCGCTTGCCGCCAAGCGGCTCAAAAATTATTACTACGCCTGCACTTCGTTTGTGGATTACCAGGTCGGGCGCATAATAAGTACGCTGCGCGAGCGCGGACTGTATGACGACACGCTGATAATTTTCACTGCCGACCACGGCGAGTGCCTCGGCGACTACCGCAACATGGGCAAGAGATCCATGCTGGATTACGCGGCTCACATTCCGTTCATGATGAAGGTGCCGGGCATGCAGCCGGAGCACCGTCATGACGTAGCATCGCTGGTAGATATTGCACCGACGGTGCTGAGTCTGGCAGGCGTCGCCTATGACCCGGCCGAATATGACGGCATCGACCTGTTCAGCCAGCGGCACGACTACGTTTTCTCGCAGTACAACGGCAAAAAGAATGGCGCCTACATGATTGCAAACGCCGACGAAAAGCTGGTGTACAATGCTGCGACGGGCCCCTTCCACTACTTTGACGAATTCCCGGAATCCGTTGATAAATATGACGGATCCGATGCTCATCAGGCCGAGCTTCGCCGCCGTCTTATGGAGTATTATGACAGCGACGTTGCCATCGTACCTCAGGGCGCGGCCAAAAAGAAAAAGGCTCCCCGTGATTTCGGCACAGCCTGGATGGATCACAAGGCGCGGCACGATGAGGAGGCGGCGCGCATACCGCCGGAATATGCTATCGACCTGCCGATAGACAATCCTAACATTGAGCAGATATGAGTAATTCAGACAATGGCCGCACCGACAGCTCCGGGGCGCGTAAACCTGTTCCGCGCAAACCAGCCCCGCGAGCGATAAACTGTGAGTCCTGCGAATATTACGACTATGACGAGGACTGGGGCGAAAATGTCTGCCGCGTGGAGCTCGACGAGGACGAAATGCTGCGTTTTCTCACAGGGACCAATTCATCGTGCCCGTACTACAAGTTTTATGACGAATACAAGTCGGTACAGAAGCAGAACTGAAAAACCGGCCTCCGGATTATGCCGGAGGCCTTGTTTATAGCCCTGACAAGCTTATCAAGATAGGAGATTTTAACGTGTGAAGGATTGTGCTGACGTCCCCCTGCCGCCGTTCGGTCATTTAAACGCCGCCGCGGCGGTCAATTTTTCAGTACCCTGCGGTAGAACCGGATCTGAAAAGGTACAGACCCCAGCATAGTCAGAATACCCGCCGCTGCCTGCGAGGCCTGAACTCCCGCCAGCTGAAAAAAGTGAGGCAGGAGCAGTATCATCGGCACAAAAAATATGCCCTGACGGCAGGACGCCAGAAAAGTCGCGCCGACAACATACCCCAGGCTCTGGTACAGCTGGTTGACATATGTGGAATATGCCAGCCCCGGCAACGCAAAACACATAAGCCGCAGCATTTGCCCGCCGACCTGTATTACCTCAGGGCTGTCGGCACGGAACAGCGCCATAATGTTATCCGACCAAAGTGCCAGCACCAGTGCCCCGAGGCAGGAGACAATGCTTCCGAAAATCACAGCCACCGTAAACGATTTTTTCACCCGGCCGTATTTTCCCGCGCCGAAATTGTAGCCCGCGACCGGCTGAAAGCCCTGGCCGACACCCAGCACTATGTTGCGTATCAGCATGTATATCTTGTTTGCAATACTGACCGCCGCAATGGCCGCGTCGCCGTACGGGCGCACAACAATATTGAGCAGTGTAGTCGACAGACTGCCCATACCCTGACGGCAAATGGTAGGAAAACCGGTCTTGAGTATTGTATAATAGTCAGCCGGGCGCAGGCTGACATTTTTCACCGACAGCCGCACAAAGCTGCGCCGTGTGACAAAAAACGACCCGAGTATGCAAAAGCTGACCGCCTGGCTCAACACCGTCGCCAGCGCCGCTCCGGAAATTCCCATATTGCATACGTAGATAAACAGCGGATCAAGCACTATGTTGGCGATCCCGCCCGCGCACAGCCCCACCATGGACAGCGTCGCCGCCCCCTGAGAGCGCAATATGTTGTTCATCACAAATGCTGAACACATCAGCGGCGCGCCGATCAGTATTATACGGCCGTAGTCGCAGGCATAGGGCAGTATGGTGTCGGTAGAGCCGAACAACCGCATGGTCGGGCGCAGCGCCGCAAGGCATACCGCCATGAGCACCGTGCCGAGCACAAGCGCCGCCGCAAGCGCGGACGACGCATATTTTTCTGCCGTCCGGCTGTCCTTCTTGCCAAGGCAGCGTGAGATCAGGCTCGAGCACCCCATTCCTAGGCCATAACCCAGCGCCTGAACTATAGACTGTATCGAGTACACAATTCCGACACCGCCGGTGGCACTGTCTCCCAGCCCCGACACAAAATATGTGTCGGCCATGTTGTATACCGACGTTATGAGCATACTCACCACCGATGGCAACGACAGGCCGACTATCAGCCGCCACACCGGAGTGGCGGTCATTTTTATGTATTTCTGTTGACTTTGCTGATCAGCCACAACATTTCCTCCGAACAGAATCGCCTAAGGGGGCTTTCAGCAAAAAGCCCCCTGCAAAAACATACCCGATTACTTTTTGAGCAGTCCGAGCTTATCTGCCAGCTCGCGGAACTGGTGCAATGTGTCCGCAAACACCGAGATGGCATCCTCTACGACCGCGGGCGAGGTCATATCTATCCCGGCGACCTTGAGGCTGTCAAGCGGTGAGCGCGAGCCGCCGCACTTGAGAAAATCAATATACTTGCCGATATATTCGTCTCCCCGCTCCTCCATGCGCTTGACAATGCTTGCCGCAGCCGAGATGCAGGTAGCGTATTTGTATACGTAGAAGTTGTAGTAAAAATGCGGAATACGCATCCACTCGTCGGCAATGGGCTTGTCGCACACAACGCGCGGCCCGAAATACTTTTTGACAGTCGCATAGTAGCGCTCACAGATAAGATCCTTAGTCAGCGGTGTGCCGGCCTCGACCAGCGAATACAGCTCGCGCTCAAATTCGGCAAACATGGTCTGTCTGAACAGCGTGCCCTTGAAGGTTTCCATGATGTTGTTGAGCACCGACAGCTTTTCCATGTCGGAGGACGATTCACGCAGCTTTTTGTGCGCCAGGATCAGTTCATTGACGGTTGACGCCACCTCGGCGACAAATATTTTATACGAGCTGAGGTTGTAGTCGTTGTACTTGCGTGACATATATGAGTGCATCGAATGACCGGCCTCATGCGCCAGCGTTGACACGTCATCGAAACGGCCGTTGAAATTGAGCAGCATATGAGGATCGGTGTCGTAGCTGCCTGCGCTGTAAGCGCCGCCGCGCTTGTGATCGTTGGGGAAAACGTCGACCCAGCGCTGCTCGCGCAGTCCCTTCTCCAGCGTGTCATGATACTCAGGACCGAACAGCTCAAGCGCCGACAGCACCTCGTCAACTGCCTCTTCATAGGTGTATTTTTTCTCGAAATCGGCCACCAGCGGCGGATAAATATCGTACATGTGCAGCTGAGACAGTCCGAGCATGGAGCGCTTGACGTCATAATACTCAAACAGAACCGACAGATTCTTGCCTACCGTATCAATGAGGTTGTTGTAAATTTCAGGCGTAACCTCGTCCTCGAAGGTTGACGCCTCGAGGCTTGAGGAATAGCCGCGGACGCGGGCAAGCGTGGAATTTTCCTTGATAAAGCTGTTGATTATGGTTGCAATGGTGTTGCCGAACTGCTCATATCCCGCATACAGCTTGTTGAATGCGGCTCGGCGGACACGGCGGTCGGAGCTAGATACCAGCGGAATGTATGACGAGTCGGTCAGTGTGACGGTCTTGCCGCCCTCTCCGCGGATCTTGCCGAATGTCATATCACAGTCGGTGAGAATACTGTAAATGTCGTCCTGCCCGCCGATGCCGGTGCATACGTCGGCCAGCAGCTTTTCACATTCATCTGACAGAGTGTATGGCTTACGGCGCAGCTCGACCTCGATATTGCGGCGATATTTTTCAAGTGCGGGACAGACACGGTACCAC
>URHI01000129.1 GCA_900547565.1 uncultured Eubacteriales bacterium
CAGATATAATCCTCCGCTACAGGCTCCGCACCCGCGTATGCCATGAATTTATAGTTATACAGGTCGGTAGGCACCGAGGACGGATTCATTACCTCGATGAAAAACGTCATGTTTTTTCCTTTAGGCCGAGCATAAAGCTCTGTCACGGCAAGCGGAGGCATATGACCGGCCGATGAGACAGCGACGCTGTATTCCCCGCTATGCTCTCCGCCGCATTCAAAGTGATAGTCGAGCTTGTCAGAGGTCGCAAATGTATCTGCGGAAATGACTGCAGTGTATACATTAAGCTGACGGTCGTTATCCGCATATGTGCTTGTGCGCGTCATACTCACGCGGCTATCCCGACCCGCTGCAGTGCATACCAGCGAAATATCGCTGTCTGTCCCGCTGCAAACCACAGTTACATTGAAATTTTGCCCGCTGATCAAAAACTCGGGAACAGAATGATATAAATTCATACTCATCTCATTTATTCAAATCAATCAAAGCAATCCGGACGTTACACAGCTGTGCCAATTCATATTACTGATATATGGCATGCTGTCAGCATCATAATTTTTACCGTTGAAGGACAGTACGGGCTGTTCAAGCTCCTCGATACGGTCGATGCGACCGTCGGCATAATCTGCCAGGCGCAATGCCGCAGACTTAAGCCGCTCGCGCAAACCGCCCAGACGCAGCTCCTGCGTCGAAAATCCGAACGTTTTATTTTCAAGATACCACTGATTACGGAAAGCTACGATAAAGTCGTCAAGCTCGCTGATCATGGTGGGGATTATGTTATCCGCCATGTCAGCAAGCGCCGCCTTGTCTCCGTCAAGATAATATCGCCGTGTCCTGAGGCTGACATCGCATTTGTCGGCAAGAAACACGCACAGCTTTGCCAGCGTATCGAACATATAGCCGAAATTCTTGTCGTCAACATACTGCTCAAGACGGCGCGCCGCCGCGGCAAAGCCGGCAGGGGTTTCGTCGGGCTTTATGTGAACGTCAAGCAGCCCCTCAAGCGGATCGTTGAACACAAGGTAACGGCAGGGATTGACAGGATGGCCGATCTCAACCGTGACACCGGGCAATTCGTTGGGGGCATCAAGTGTCAGCAGTGCACGATAGCCTAAGCCGAGCGACATAACTGCACGCTCCTCCAGCTTTTCATCTGTCACCGACAACGCATATGCGCGCTCGGCAAAGTACAGCATGGACGGAAGGACAGAAAACTGCGATGCCTCTCCGCCATTGTCTCCCCACGCAGTAACTATCACATTGTCAACACCGCGGTCCGCACAGACGTTCAGCTGCATTTCAGTGGAAGCCACTGAAAATGTGTTATGCGGTGCAAAACCGGACCATTTCCACGCACCTCCCGCAAAGACAATCGGATTGTGGAACTTAAGGTGGCAGTCAAGCATATGCGAGAATATGCCGGAATCAAGAGAATAGTAATCCCAGTAAATAAGAGTCAGGTCGGCAGGTACCTTATCAATAATTTCCTGCGCAATCTCACCTTCGCGAACGCGGTATGCACCGTTGAAGGCCATACGGAAAAACATATCGCTCCAAATCATAGGATAAAATCCGTTATCGGTGCATATCTTAACGACACGGTCAAGATGCTCGAGCATGACCTCAGACGACGGACGGTATCCGTTTTTCAGCAGATAGTTTCCGCGTCCCAGCATATGCGCCTCATCCATGCCGATGTTGATACGGCGCGAACGGAAGCACTCGGCGCAGGTTTTCATAATGGCGTCGATAAAGGCATAAGTACGGTCATCACCGACCATGAGTATGTCTCCGGTGTCCTGAAAGCTGAAGCCCGGCCAGCGCAATGCCGTAGACAGATGCGCCAGAGTCTGAACGCACGGAATGACCTCAATTCCGAGGTCGTATGCGTAATCATCAATTTCCTTAAGTTCAGCGTGCGAGAATCTCCCTCGCATATGGCCAAAATAAGGATAGCCGGGCAATTCAAACGTGTCTTCGGTGTACAGCATCATGCTGTCATAGCCCATAAGCGCAAGGTAACGCAACATTCTCTTGGCTGTAGGCATGTTATAAACCGCATTTCTGGACATGTCAGCCATATAGCACAGCATGTTGAGGTTGGGGTGCTCTTCAACAGCGTCGCCGCCTGCCAGTACGCCCGGCAGGTAAGACAGCATACGGAACAGCTGGTGCTCACGTATATATGTTATCACAACTGCATCACCGTCTCGGCATATTGACAGTCGGTCGCCTTTGATTACACGCACCTCGGTACTGCGGCAACGGCATATCTCAAGTCCAAGCTGTGGGGCAACATAACTCACACCACGCGTAAGTCGCTCATTCAGGCCTTTGAATTTTACCTTGTACGACATGATTTATCTCCTTATTTGTTTGATAATTTTATAAAAAGATCAGCATAAACCGGATCCCGGGACAGCTTGTTTACATATATATATTGTTCCCGTTCGGTATTAAAAGCATAGCGTCCTTCCAGTGTGACATATGGACGCGGAATGATCGAATAACGGAAGGCCTCGGGACATACAAGAACCGCAACTGCAGTAACATCCCATACAACCTTTGACCAACCGTATGGCTTTTTAGTATAGGAACGTACAATGTCGACCAAATAGTCACAAAGCTCGTTTTTACCGCGGAGGTAATACTCAAGCTCCGGAATAGTGGTAACAAATTCAGTACACATACCGGCACAAGGTATCTGAATCAGAGGAATACCGGAGTCAAACACAACCTGTGCAGACATCACATCCTGATAAAGATTGAATTCGCGCGTGTCTTTATATGTAAGCGCGTGACCTCCAAGCCAAATTACTACCGCACGCTCTGCTATCTCCGGACACTTGATTATCGCCGACGCCACATTAGTTATAGCACCGATAGCCACAATGTAAACCCGCTCGTCAGTACCCATAACTGTGTTGATAATATTGTCGGCTGCCTCAGATTCGACCGGAACTTTTTTATCGTCAAGGAAGCGCTCGGAGCCTTTATAATACGGAACCGCCGCATCCGGGTCAACCAACCGCATTATACGCTGTATTTCGTTATAGCTTTTCATCATACCGTCTGCGGGACTTGTAGAACGCGAGTTGAGAAACGGCGCGGCGTTTACGCTGAGCAACTTTATACGCTCCGGCGACAGCATGGCGTACGCCAGCGCAAACTGATCATCGATCTCGTTATATGTATCGGTGTCAAGAATTATGTTTTTGACCGTAGGGCTTTTTATGTCTTTAAGAATATTCTGCATTGGAACAACTCTCCTTAAAATAAAATTTTACGTCTGAATTATATCACGACTGCCGAGAGAGTGCAACAGATATGAGCCTATGCAGCCGTTTTCGCTGATATTTCAGCCGTTTTTAACAATTAATACCCTCCTGCTGTAAAAATCACCTTGAGTATATTGCTCAAGGTGACTTTTATATAGCAAAAGTTTTTATCTCTGAGAGTTATTGCGATTTCTGGATTTGCGAAGAATACTCATGATCTCGTCAAAATCACTGTCAGAAATCGAGCCGTTGCCGTCAGCCTGCTCTGCAAAAGACTCAACAAGTACCTTCTTTTTATCCTCAATAGTTTCAGCCTTTGGTGACTCGGCTGCAGGTTCAGCGGCATGAACAGGAGCAGACGGTGTCTGCGGCACAGCCGCCTGATTACTCTGAACAGGAGCGCCGGGGGCGACAGGTGCCTTAGGTGCGGCAAAACCGGTCGAAGCCGCCGGTGCGGCAGCCGCAACAGGCTGAGTTGTCTGAGACGAGGTATTGGCGCCGAACGCGGGGCGTCTTACACCGTTGTCATCGTCCTCCGGCTTTTTTTCAAATCCGGTAGCAATAATGGTGATGCGCATTTCGTCCTCAAGCTCGGGATCAAGTGCGCAACCCCAGATAACATTTGCGTCAGGGTGTGCCTCGTTGTATACCATGTTGCACGCCAGATCGACATCTTCAAGTCCTATATCGGGCGAGCCGGAAATGCTGATAAGAATACCGCGAGCGCCCTTGATTGAAGTTTCAAGCAAGGGACTTGAAATTGCGGCTTTTGCGGCAAGCTCAGCCTTATCCTTACCGGAGGCACTGCCGACACCCATGTGAGCATACCCGGCATTGCTCATAACGGAGGTTACGTCGGCAAAGTCCAGGTTGATGTACTCGGGAACATTGATAAGCTCGGAAATACTCTGCACGCCGCGGCGCAGAACATCATCTGCAATTTCAAATGCATTGGTCAGCGTAATGCGGGTTTCGGAGACCTGCTTGAGGCGTTCGTTGGGAATAACGACCAGTGAGTCAACATACTGACTCAGCTCGGCGATACCCTCCTCCGCCTGATCCATTCTCTTTTTGCCCTCAAACGCGAAAGGCTTGGTCACGATACCGACGGTAAGAATGTCCATTTCCTTTGCGACCTTGGCCACAATGGGAGCCGCACCGGTTCCGGTACCGCCACCCATACCTGAGGTAACGAACACCATATCCGCACCGGTAAGCATTGCCTTGATCTCGTCAATGGATTCCTCGGCAGCACGTGCACCGATCGCGGGGTTGGCACCGGCGCCGAAGCCCTTTGTGATTTTCTCGCCTATGACCAACTGATTGGGAGCGTCCGAACGTCTGAGCGCCTGTCTGTCTGTATTGATAGATACGAACTGAACGCCGCGGATATTGGTCGAGATCATGCGGTTTACTGCATTGTTTCCGCCGCCGCCAACACCGATGACCTTAATATTCACACTGCTTTCAAGGGTATCATCATGTTCAAATGTCATCTGAAAATCCTCCTGATTTTTAACTGCTGTTTTTTTGTCCGCCGCGTTTTCCGCAGTCGTTTTTGTTACTTATAATGATAATATATTTTTCACAATTTTGCAATATCTTTTTAACAATTTCGGATAACTTGTCTTTTTTCATTAAATTTAAGCGTTTTATGGGCTGTTTTTTTTGATTTGCA
>URHI01000130.1 GCA_900547565.1 uncultured Eubacteriales bacterium
GGCTGTTGCTTCTCTCAGAACCCTCCCGGGCCGCAGACAGCACACTGTTAGTGCCGGACACGATGCCGTTATTGCATGACGCCCCCTGTGAATCACATGAAGAACCACCCTCACGCACCGTCTCCAACGGCCACAGCCGCGAGAAAAATCTAACCACGACGGCAAGTATTGCGCCAAGCTGTATGATCACGTCAAACATCTCACAAAACTCGGCGTAAAGCTCCGGCGACAGCCCGTCACACAGAGAAATATCAAGCAGTGACTGCAGCAGTATCAGGTGCCCGGTTGAGCTGACAGGCAACCACTCCGTAACCCCCTCGACCACGCCGAGAAATATGGCCCACAGTATATTGACAAGCATAGGACAGCCTCCCGAAATAATCTGTTTGGTCGTCCTTTGGCATTGATATTACCGTTTTTTTCAGTCCCCGGCCCTGACGATATCCCCAGGTGACACCGGGAACGGTATGTGTGTAAAGAAACACATTGACGGGTGCGGCGCCGCCTCAATGACGCTGCCCTCGGAGTCGTACATTGTCCCAAGGGTAAACGCACGGCCTACCTTCCCAGGCGAGATGACCTCAACCGTCTGCCCGCTCACCAGCTTGTTATGCTGAGTCAGACGGCACATATCCGGCGTCACCGGGACTCCGCATGGCAGCTCTCCGCGCTCCTCCACCGTGGCAAGATAAGCCTTGTCACGGATATAGCCCGGTGAGGAGCACAGCTGAGCATTTTCGGTCGTCCGGTCAAAATAGTAGCCGGTGCAATATTCCCGGTGCGACACCGACTCAAGCTCGCGCCGCCACGCCGGGTCAAATTCATATGCCGCGGGGTCTGCGGCATATGCGTCCATAGCCATACGGTATGCGTTTGTCACAACAGCGGTATAGTACGCGCTCTTGACACGCCCCTCTATTTTGAACGAATTTATGCCCGCTTCTATCAGCTCGGGAATATGCTCGATAGTGCACATATCCTTTGAGGACATGATGAATGTACCGTGGCTGTCCTGGACGATATCGAGCGGCTGATCGGGGCGCTTTTCCTCATACAATACATAATTCCAACGGCAGGGCTGAGTACACTGACCGCGATTTGCGTCGCGTCCGGTCAAAAGCCCCGACAGCATACACCGTCCGCTATACGACACACACATCGAGCCGTGGATAAACGCCTCAAGCTCGACGCTGTCGGGGAGTGCGCGGCGTATCTCGCGTATTTCGTCCAGCGATAACTCCCGCGCCAGCACCAGCCGTTCTGCCCCGAGCGATGCCCATGCGCACGCCGCCTCGGGGCTGACGATGCTGGCCTGTGTAGATATATGCAGCGGTATATGAGGAATTCGCTGTCGAGCCTCCGAGAACACGCCGAGATCGGCGACGATAATACCGTCCGGCCGCAACTTCCCCAAAATGTCGAGATAGCGCCGCAGGTCGGGGTATTCATACCCTCTCGGCAACGTATTGACGGTAACGTACAGCCGCCGGCCGCGCTCATGGCAATAGTTTATGGCTTCGGCCAGCTCACTGTCATCAAAGTTGGCAGATGCCGAGCGCATACCGAAGCGCAGTCCGCCGACATATACCGCATCGGCGCCGAACCGCACGGCTGCCTTCAGCTTTTCAAAGCTGCCCGCGGGGGACAGCAGCTCGGGCAGCCGGAGATGTTTTTTCTGATTCTCCGTTGTATTAAAACTCATTGCGGCACCTTCATGAAGTTTACAAGCTCATACTCATCGAGAATATCCTCGGCGCTTGTCAATGTGTCTGACACAATTATACGCATGTTGTATTTTTTTATGATATTTTCAAGACGGCTCAGCGTATTTTTCAGTGAGACCGCGTCGGCATCCGACAGATCCAGCGCCAGGTAATCCACAGCTCCGGCATAGGACGCACATATTTTATCCGGCTGTTCGGCATCATACAGCGAACGCGGCAGTGCTACGCCCAGGACGGCATCCGGTTCAAGCCGCCGCACCGACGAGATCAGCTGCGCGGCTTCAACGCTGTTGTCAAGTCCGAAGCCGAACAGCGTGACATCGGAAATTTCGGCATCGACCGCCTCACTTATCAGCGCGGCCTCGTATTCGCGGAATATATTTGCCAATGCAGGCGTCTGCCTGGTGTGAAAATTGGTGTAAAAGCAACCTGCGCTGTAAATACCAGCTACCTTGAGCACACCCAGTGCCTCATAAAGGCTGGTTTTAGTGTTATTGCCCGCCTGAAAGCCCATTGCCTGAGCGGCAGACGACTTGTAATTGACAATGTTGTCGCCATAGTACAGCACCAGCGCGGCGGCAGTTATGTTTTTCTTTTTCAACTCCGTTGCCGTTTCACCCCAATTTATTCCGGCCGAGCTTGACAGCTTGACATACTCGGCCTGCACAACAGGCACTGCGGCGGCATCATACACCGACACAGGCAGTGTCTCACTGTCGGTAGTTACCGGATGATCGCGCGGCGTGGTTATGAGCGGTGTGGTATCGGCGGCCTCATCGGCACGGCGGCGAAGGCTGTTGCCAAGCAGTATTGTCAGCAAAATTATCAGAATCAGGCTGACACTGCAGACAAGTATTGTTATTACGATATGCGGCGTACGGTCAGACGCAGCCTGTCCGTCTTTGCGAATACGTCTGCGGGGCCTTTTGTTGAAAAGCATTTGCTTCCTCCCGTTTTATCAGTTGATTGCCGTAAGATCAAGCGATGCGCCGTAATCGTTATATTCGATCTTTATCTCGCCCTGGCGCTCGTCAATATAGGCATTAAGCTCGGCATACTGGTATTGCTGGATCAGTTCGGTAAGATGTGTCAGAACATATTGCGGCTCCAGCTCAAGCCGCTGGATCACGTAATAGCCCGCTGCCGTTTCGACGACATCGCTGACCTCGCCCACCTTGAGCGAAAATGCCGCCTCCTCATACTGCGGCACCATTTCGCCGCGTGTAAAGTAATATCCGTCTGTCGTCGTAAGGTTGAAATCCTCATTGACTGAGCTTCCTATCAGCGTCTTGATGTCGGTGCCGCTGACGATCTGGTCATGCGCCTTCTGAGCTAAACTGAGATTTGCATCCGGGTCATCACCTTCGTCGTTGCCGACAAACACGTGTATTGTGCGGACAAAATTGCCGTCCATAATGTAATCATATATTTTTTCCTCGTCGGTTTCGATCAACCCGAGATCCTGCGTGTAAACATAATACAGCTCGTTCTGGCAGTAGTCCACAGCAACTGTAAAGCGCAGGAAATGGTCGGTCAGGCCCTGCTCGGCCAGCGCAGCCTTGTATTCACTGCGCCCGCCCAGTGTTTCAACCAGATCATCAACATATTTTTCGACCGCTGCCTGAATGGTTTCGTTATCGGTTCGTATTGCCACCTCATCGCAAAGGCTCAGAACAGCGTAATTTGCGGTTATGTTTCGGTTGACAAGCTCCTCAAGCTCCGCGCGGTGCTCTGCGGCGGTTGTTGGATCGTCCCATATTCCCTTGCCGTATTTGGACTCGAGCTGACTGCGGTACAGCTGTGTCACGCACAAAAGCTCCTCATACAGCACCTCATGCCCCGCAACCGAGCCGACGACTGTCAACTGCTGCTTAGTACCTTTGATCGGGCGTCCCGCTGAGCAGGAGGTAAGCGCTGTCAGTGTCAATATCAGACAAACAAGACAGACTGTTATTTTTTTCATTGTGTCCTCCGGGTATGGATATAAATATTCAGTATAATTATAACACCATATTGTGACTATTTTATGAATTCCTCGCACAATTTCACGCCGTGTGCAAAAAAACTTTTGCCGCCCTATTCACAAGGCGGCGAAAAAATGGTATAATTAACACAGTTTATTAACGCATGGAGGACAAATTCATGAATTCCGGCTATTCAATACCGCTCAGCAAGCTGATAGATGAGTTTTCATTTGAGGAAATATATGTTTCAGACCGAAATGTGCCTATTACCAATCCCGAGGTCAACCGCCCGGGGCTTGCACTTGCAGGCTTTTTCGAGCTGTTCGAGCCGAGCAGAATACAGATCATCGGCAAGGCTGAGCACAGGTATCTGTCCGAGCTGTCCGATGCTGACAGAACGTTTTCAATTCACAACTTCATGGCGACCAAGTGTGCCGCTGTAATAATCACAACAGATCTTGACATTTTTGAGGATTTTATAACCTTTGCGCGCAAGTTTGATGTTCCGTTGCTGCGGACAAAAGAGCATACCAGCTCGCTCATGGCCTCTCTTATCGCCTCGCTGAACCTGCACTTGGCTCCACGTATCACGCGGCACGGCGTGCTGGTTGAAGTGTACGGTGAAGGATTGCTGTTGCTGGGGGACAGCGGTGTCGGCAAGAGCGAAACCGCCATTGAGCTTGTCAAGCGCGGGCACCGGCTGATCGCCGACGACGCAGTTGAAATAAAGCGGGCGTCTGCCAAGGCGCTGGTCGGCACGGCTCCCGAGATAATACGGCATTATGTTGAACTGCGCGGCATCGGGATCGTCGACGTACGCAGGCTGTTTGGCATGGGAGCCGTCAACGACACCGAAAAAATCGATCTAGTCATAAATCTTGAGCATTGGGTTCAGGGCAAAATGTACGATCGGCTGGGGCTTGACGAGGAAAAAGTTGACATACTCGGTATTCAACTGCCAAGCATAACAATTCCGGTCAAGCCGGGGCGCAATCTGGCAATAATTCTTGAGATTGCGGCCATGAACAACCGTCTCAAGAAAATGGGGTACAATACCGCTGAGGAATTCAACAAAAAGCTGATGAGTCAGCTTGAATCTCAGCAGCGTAATGATTGACATGATCATTGCATGATTATGGACCGGTATCCGGGTTGGGATATAAGTTTTCATAAAGAAAAATCACTTTACTGCAAAAGGCGGTAAAGTGATTTTTTCAATAGTTAGTTAGACTATGGAAACTATAGGAATATTGTCTGTC
>URHI01000131.1 GCA_900547565.1 uncultured Eubacteriales bacterium
TACCGAATGTTGGCCATTACGTTTACCAATAAGGCTGCCAATGAGATAAAACAGCGTCTTGCGGCGTCGTTCGGAAGTGAGGATGCCGGAGAGATATGGGCGGGCACATTCCATTCGATCAGTATGCGTATACTGCGTGCAAATACGGCAGAGGCGGGACTGAAGCCCGGATTTTCAATATATGATGCAGACGATTCCAAGAAGGCCTGTGCCGCCGCCATGAAGCGATGCAATATTGATGAAAAAACATTGCCTCTTAAGGGCGTTATCAACGAAATCAGCCGTGCCAAGGATCGGCTTGTTGATCCAGACGGATACATGGCCGAGGCGGGGACAGACTACCGCCGCAAGCAGATTGCCCGGATATATCGGGAATATCAGAATGCACTCGATTCTTCCAATTCGCTGGATTTTGACGATATAATTTTCAGAACTGTGACATTGCTGCGTGACAACGCTGAGGTACGGCAAAAATATCAGAACCGTTTTCGCTATGTCAGTGTCGATGAATATCAGGATACCAACCAGGCGCAGTTCGCACTGACAGCACTGCTGTCTGACGGCTACCGTAACCTTATGGTGGTTGGCGACGATGATCAAAGCATATACCGCTTCCGCGGTGCGACAATTGCCAACATACTCGGCTTTGACCGCGATTATTCTGACGCAACCGTCATAAAGCTGGAACAGAATTACCGCTCAACAGGTAATATACTCGGTGCCGCCAACGGAATTATTTGCAATAACCGGGGGCGTCACGATAAAAAGCTGTGGACTGACCGATAGAATATTGTGATATTACGCAGGTTTGTCAGGAGGTAGACGACCAGGGAGCTGAGGCGAGATTTATTACCGAAACCGTCAGCCGTGAGGTCAGAGCGGGCAAGCGTCATTGCCGTGATTTTGCCGTACTGTACCGCACAAATGCGCAATCCGCAGCGCTGGAGTCGGCATTCGCCAAGTCTGGCGTGCCGTACAGGACGCTGGGGAATATGCGCTTCTACGATCGCAAGGAAATCCGCGACATACTGGCGTATTTATATGTTGTCAATAACCCCGCCGACGGCGAACGGCTTAAGCGTATAATCAACGAGCCGAAGCGCAAGATAGGCGAAAAAACAGTTGCCGATATCGAGCGGATCGCACGCGACGAGGGAGTCGCAATGCTGGATATAATAGGCCATGCCAACAGATACGCTGAGCTTGGTAGGGTGGCCGAGCCGCTAAGTCGCTTTTACGGCCTTATTACCGGACTTCGTGAGCTTTCCAACGTTTTGCCACTGGGGGAGTTTGTTCATAAGGTATTTGAAATGACGGGCTATCATCAGATGCTGATTGACGGCGGTGAGGCCGAGCGTGACCGTATAGACAACATTGAGGAGCTGGTTTCAGGGGCGTCTGAATACCAGAAAAACAATGAGGATGCTTCGCTTACCGGGTATCTGGAGGAGGTAGCGCTGGTCGCCGATGTGGACAAATACGATGAGACCGCTGACGCCGTAATACTCATGACGATTCACAGCTCCAAGGGACTTGAGTTCCCGGTCGTTTTCATCCCTGGTATGGAGGACGGCATCTTTCCCGGAATGAAAACCATTACCGGTCCCGATGATGAAATGGAGGAGGAGCGCCGGCTGGCATACGTCGCGGTCACGAGGGCCAAGGAAAAGCTGTACCTCATCTGTGCACACGACCGCATGCTTTGGGGGCGCAGCACACATAATCCTCCGTCGCGTTTTATCGATGAGATCCCGCCACAGTATATTGAACACAAAAAGCGAGAGGGAACAGGCGGACTGCGCCAGCCGGTCAGGCCGACAGTTCGGACATATTACGAGGAACGCCCGGACCGCACAAGAGTTGCGGGCGGAGAAATAACCGTGGACAAACAACCCGTGCGACACTCGACTGCACCGATTGAAAAAATATCGGAGGGCGATCGTGTCCGTCACCGCATATTCGGCGACGGCGAGGTGCTGTCAGTCCGCAATATGGGTGCGGACGTACTGTATGAGGTTGCGTTTGACAATGTTGGAACCAAAAAACTGCTGGCTACATACGCAAAGCTGACTAAGCTCTCATAATACAAAACCAGCCCGGCGGACATACGTCCCCTCGGGCTGGTTTTAGGTATGACGGTTGAGTACAGACGGAAGTTTCAGTCAAACACGGTCTCGATCACCCTGCCGCAACACTCGGGCGAATAGCGCCAACGGTCAATATGGTCCACGCTTGACGTGTTGATGAAATATTCCGGGCTGGTCGGAGTTACGGAGCCGCGATGCGTGTCGATGAGCACCAGCTTGATTTTCATACGCTGGGGAATTATATTTTTTATGTATACAGCCGCCCATTGCCCGGGTTCTACGTTGCCGTACGGAGGTTTGTTCTCACGAAGCTCGGCAAGTCCGGCAAGGTTTGGGGTAAGCTCGACAAAAATTCCGTATTGCTCGATACTTCGTATGATACCGGCAACGGTCTGTCCGGCAGAGAACTGCGCTGCGTTCTGCTCCCATGTGCCGAGCAGTTCACGGTGTGTGACGTATATTCGACCGGTGTCGGTGTCGTTGCTTTTTACAACCGTCATGATGTCCATTCCGCAACTCAGACGGTCACGGGGATGCGATATGCGGGAAACAGAGATGCAATCCACTGCAAGCAGTGAGACAAGACCGCAGCCAATATCAACAAACGCTCCGAAATTTTCAAGATGCGTTACTCGTGCCGGAATGATATCGCCCGGCCGCAAAAGGTTCAGATACCGGTGATAACATTCACGCTGTGCTTCGAAGCGTGACAGACGGGGAACCAGCTTACCCCGCTTTTCTTCAAGCGCGGTTACTTTGAAGCATACCGGTTTCCCGACGCGTGTAAGTACGGCGATGTCTTTGACAGATTCTTCGCCGCGGCAGAACATGATATTGTCACGGCTGATTATTCCGGTAATGCCGCCGAGGTCGACGTGAATGTCAAAATTACTGTCGCACAGCACCGCCATTGCTTCAAGTATAATTCCGTGAAGCATAGCGTACTCAAGTCCTGCGGGTGAGCTTATAAGCTCGGTGTTGCGCGGTGTGCCGATCAGACAGCCTTCGGGTTTGTATTCAATCTGCATTGTTCTCATGTCCTTCCTTTTTTGTTTTATGCTATATTTTATTTTTGTAATATCCGGATTATGACTCAAATGACAGATCGGATTAAATGTGATTTGCGTTGGAGAAAAACAAGTGCAAAAGCGAGAAAAAACGAGCAATCAGGAGCAAAAAGCCAGCTATTTTTAAAAAAGTCACAAAAATTTTGCAAAAGGTATTGACAAGCGTAATCTGACGTGTTATAATGTGCAAGTCTGAAAAAACAACCAATTAATTTCAAAAGGAGAAAAGCAAAATGTCCACTACAATGGCAAAGTCCGCAGAGATCAAGCGCGACTGGTACGTCATAGACGCAGCTGACAAGCCTCTGGGCCGTGTCGCTGTTGCTGCCGCCAATATTCTCCGCGGCAAGCATCGCGCCATCTTCACACCCCATGTTGATTGCGGCGAATTTGTTATAATTATCAACGCTGACAAGGCGATTCTCACCGGCAAAAAGCTGGAGCAGAAGTATTATCGCCGTCATTCCGGTTATATCGGAGGACTTAAAGAGGTTCAGTACAAGGAGCTTATGAGAACCCGCCCCGAGTTGGCTATGGAGCTGGCTGTCAAGGGTATGCTCCCCCACAATACCATCGGCCGCAAGTCCGCAACCAGACTTAAGGTTTATGCGGGCGACAATCATAAGCACGCCGCTCAGAAGCCCGTGCCTTATGAGGCTTGATTTGATGAAAGGATGGCATTAAAATGGCAGTAGATTATACAAGCGCAAAGCCCTATTTCTATGGTACCGGCAGAAGAAAGAAGTCCGTTGCCCGTGTTCGTCTGGTTCCCGGAACAGGCGTTATTACCATTAACGGCCGCGATATCGATGATTATTTCGGCCTTGAAACACTCAAGCTAATAGTAAATCAGCCCTTTGGTGTGACCGGCACCAACGGCAAGTTTGATATTATTGCCAAGGTCGTCGGCGGCGGTATCTCCGGACAGGCCGGCGCTATCCGCCACGGTGTTGCCCGTGCCCTTCTTACCGCGGACGAGAGCTATCGTTCCGCGCTTAAGGCCGCTGGTCTGCTGACCCGCGATCCTCGTATGAAGGAAAGAAAGAAGTACGGTCTCAAAGCAGCCCGTCGCGCTTCTCAGTTCTCCAAGAGATAAATTTTCATTACTGCAAACCAATTCCCGGCAGTTTTACGGCTGCCGGGAAGTTTTTTGTTATAAGCATATTTACTGATCATTTAAGACTGTTTGCTGGCTGCGGTTTTAAGACGGATCTTTTGTTTTTAGTGAAATTATAAATGTTGTAGTAAGTTGAATAAAACTACTGGACAAATTAATAAAACTGCTGTATAATTTATATAGTTTAATCAGGATCCCTCGCGCCGGAGCTGTACGGGGGCACAAATACAAAAGGGAGTCGGCTCCTTACCGGCAGGGAGCTACATAGGTTTTATGAAGATCAGGAAAATTATCGAACTTCTCGATGCAGAAGTGCTTTGCGGAGCTGACGGAGTGGACCGGGAGGTCTGCGCAGCCTGCGGGAGTGACATGATGAGCGATGTGCTTGCTTACGTCAAGGAGCAGGCTGTTCTGCTTACCGGACTCATTAATCTTCAGGTAGTGCGTACCGCAGAAATGATGGATATGAAATGCATAGTATTCGTTCGCGGCAAAACCCCTCCCGCCGAGGTAATCGAGCTTGCGGACGAGGCCGGCATTGTTCTTTTGAGGACGGAGGAGCGTATGTACGTTGCTTGCGGACGTCTGTATGAGAACGGCCTGCGCGGAGGAAGCGCTAAAGAATGAGCGAGCCGATCCGGTTCAGGTTCAACCT
>URHI01000132.1 GCA_900547565.1 uncultured Eubacteriales bacterium
CACCTCTCCCGCATTATACAGCTTAATGGCGATCTGAACCACCATACAATTCACATTGTCACTGTCTGTAACCGCGATGACCAGCTTTGCATGCTCTATACCTGCCTCAAGCAGGATATCCGGATCGGTCACATCTCCAAAAATCTCAAATCCGCTGAAGTTACCGGACATTCTGCGAAAAGCATCATTGTCCCGGTCAATTACAACAACATCATAGCCACACTGTGACAATGCACCGGATATGGTTGAGCCAAGTCGTCCGCAGCCGGCTAAAAGGACAGTTCCCTGCCTAAAAGCAGCGCATGCTGCCAAACAGCGTAATACGGATGTAGTTGTCGGATACATTGAAGCACATGATCAGCCACAAACGACCGCCTTGCTAAAGGACTGGAGCAGATTCCGCCCGGAAAAGCGGAACACAACAGTATTGAGTTTAACGAATTTGATCTTGATGCCGCCATTGCAAGGCACCCCCAGCTGATTATTGTTGATGAACTGGCACATACCAACGCATTTCACAGTACCTTTACCGCACTGTTTGTAGAAACACCCGATTTCCCGTCTTTAAACAAGGACGACAAAAACCGCTTGCGGGCAAACATGCGTTTGGCGCAGCAGCTTGGCGCTAAAATTGAAACTGTATACGGAGACGATGTTCCATATCAGATTGCCGAATTCGCCCGGATATCCGGAGTATCGAAAATCGTTATCGGAAGGAGCTCTGCCACAAGAAGACACTTTTTCGGTAAGCCCTCTCTGACGGAAAGACTGATTGCCGCCGCACCTAATCTGGACATTCATGTAATACCTGATGTCTCGTGGACGGTGTCAAACTACCGTGCTGCTAAATCAAAGCGGAAAAGCAATGAGAGCTTCTCGGTGTCTGACATATTAAAAAGTGTCGGTATACTTATTGCGGACAGCCTGATAGGTGTTATTTTTGACCGCCTGGGCTTTTCCGAGGGGAACATTATCACGGTTTATATACTCGGAGTTGTTGTCACCTCGGTCGTTACAAAAAACAGGATCTACAGCTTGATTTCTTCGGTTGTCAGTGTCTTTGTCTTCAATTTCCTGTTCACAGCCCCGCGCTTCACATTCATCGCATACGACAGCGGATACATCATAACCTTTATTGTTATGTTCGCAGCGGCACTTATCACCGGCTCCCTGTCTGTAAGACTTAAAAGTCATGCCAAGCAGGCCGCACAGGCGGCATTCCGAACCAAGGTACTGTATGATACCAACCAGCTTCTGCAGCGGGCAAGTGACAGGAACGAACTTATTTCGGTTACCGCAAACCAGCTTGTAAAGCTGCTCGACAAGGATATTATCGTATATCCGGCAAACGCCGAAAAACTTGAAGAGCCGCGTATCTTTACCGTAAATGAAGGAGCGATACCCGACGAATGTGTCTCGGAAAAAGAAAGATCCGTTGCAGAGTGGGTATTCCGCAACAACAAGCATGCCGGAGCAACCACAGACACACTGGCAGATTCCAAATGCCTATATCTTTCTATCCGTATAAATCAGCAGGTATACGGTGTGGTGGGTATTTTTATTGACGGTACACCGCTTGATGCGTTTGAAAACAGCATTATGCTCTCTATTCTCGGAGAAAGCGATCTGGCTATGGAAAATGAAAAAAGCACCAAGGAAAAGGAGGAGGCGGCGATCCTTGTCCGGAATGAACAGTACCGCGCTATACTTGCGCTACAAGCTGTAAAACCGGTATGACATCAATCAGGTGTCATACCGGTTTTCATATTTTTTATTCTTTGGGTTCATCAGACGTGTATATTGTAAACACATCAAGATGAAGCTCCCGCTCGATATTTCGCGCGGCAAACATCAGTAAGAAAGACACTGCCGAAAGCACGACGGCAATCCAGGTCAGGCCGCTCTGAGCAGTTGTATGAAGGTAGAGCGTGTTGGTATACACAATTCCCAGCCAATACGGAAACATGACCGGCACCATTATCAGCAACTGTACCGCCAACAGCCAGCCCCGTCCGGGCAGAATACGACGCAACCCCGTCTTCAGCACCGATGCTTCGCTGCTGTCCGGAGGCAGCCTCAATATTCTGAGGCTACGCACTGCCGCCCATACCGACAACCCAACAGATGCCAATGCCGTCACGACCGCAACCGCAAGCCCCGCTATCGTCTGCCATACAAATGAGGTTGTTGCTCCGTCCTTTGTAACCAGCGGATCGGCAAGATATTCCCGGCACTGCTCCCACGCGTCCGACATAACCGCGACAAGCGAGCGCTTTTCCAGCTGATTATTCTCGAGCACAAAAGCCACATTCGGGAACATCGCCGCCGCCACTATGACAATAACGAACACAGCGGGAATTATGTATCTAAAATAAACAATTACACGTTTCATATATCAGGACTGAAATTCCACCGCGATATCGAGATTCGGAATAGAGGTTTTGTCATTTGAAATCTTGATCTCTCCCGCCACGATCTTTGCAGCCACACTCTCGTAAGATTCGACTGTGAAGGCACCGAACCGCCATGAATCCGTGGCAAGTCCTACCGCACCGTCATCAAGTCCGAGCAGTACGCTTCGCGCGGAATGATCCTTATCCCACTTGTAATTGTTTGCCTTAAGCGACTGCAGGGCCTCCTTAAGCGGTTTCTCCAGCATTTTCATAGCCGATGTAACCACGAGGTTAGAATCGCTGGAATGATCACTGTCAGAACATATCACACGGCCGTTACATTCCTCCGCAGCTTCTATAACGCTTGAATAGCTGTTGCCCGACGCAAAAATCACCTCAGTCCCCGACAGATACCAGCTCTTGGCAGTGTTGTAAAACTCATCGTCGGTGGTTCCGTTTCCGCTGTAACGAAAAATTACATTGATCCGCTCGGTTATTCCCATGTCGCGTGCGGCATCCTCCACTCCCTGAAGAAAGCCGTATCCGTACAGCATATCTGAATCCGAGTCTTTTTCCGACATGAAACCGAGATGAGTGTACCCGTTTCGCGTCACAACGTAACCGGCAAGATACCCGGCCTGTTCTTCGCGGAAGGTCAGGCAGTAAACATTTGACGATATTTTTGTGTCGGACAAAGCTGTAGTCTCAGCGACCGCGGTTGACGTTACCGCAGTGGTGTTGATACTGTTCAGCAACAGACCGCCCGCAGACTTTTTTGTGTCGGCAGGAGCAGTTGGAATACCGTCGACCAACAGAAAAGTTACATCCGGAAACAGATCCTGAACCTCATATACCGCCTCGGACAGCGCCTGCCCCGAACATACGACAAGCATTGCGCCCTTTACTATTGCCTGCATTATGATGTCAACTCTGTCCTCACGTGACGATGATACTGGCTGATATGCATCGTAGCTTTTTCCGTTGGCAATGGCAAAGTTTGCGACAACATCCCAGACCGCCTGATTCATCGAGCCTGCGCCGACATCTCCGCCGTCTGTTATCATAGCAACTTCAATTGTTTCTCCGCCAAACAGATTGCCGCATGAGGTGAGCAGTGTACAGCTCAGCACCAAGGCGCACAACAGCGCCGCAAAAATTCGTTTTTTCATCAGGAATACCTCTCTTAGTAAGTGCATTACCCGGATAAATTGTTTCATTATTGATTAATTGCACCGTGAAGCAATTATATTTTAAATATTATTTTAATTATATCACATATTTTGTTATTTGTCAACGCGTGACGTTTACAGGCTACCTGAGTCGAAACGCAGCGGCAACAGCTCGTCCAGCGTATAGCGCAGGATCCCGCCCCGGCCGTCCTCCAGCAAAACATAAAAATCCGGCCGCCGGCACAACTCAGCCATGACCTGACGGCAGCTTCCGCACGGCGGGCAGCACTGCCGGGCTTCGCCCTGCTTACCGCCGGCTATTGCCAGCGCGTTAAACTCGCATGCTCCCTCGCTGACCGCCTTAAATATGGCACACCGCTCGGCACATACCGTAAGCGGATAAGACGCGTTTTCGATATTACAGCCGCACCACACCCGTCCGTCGGTACCGAGCAGTGCCGCTCCGACACGAAAACCGGAATAGGGTGAATATGAGCGTTCCATAGCCGATACGGCAATGGCCATAAGTTGTTTATCCGTCATAATAAAACACCTGCCTCAAATCAGTTTTGCCGGAACATATCGGTACGATTATAGCTACTGCCGTTGTATCAATACGTGTGTCACGGCTGTCAATCCCCGGGCACAATACCGGCATGCCGTCAATCCGGCTCGCGCGGCGGCCGCCCGGTGTTTTGTATAAAGACCGCCATGTCGCGGTTGAGAAGCTCTCGCACGCCAGTAACCTCACGTATTACCGTGAGCACCGGTGGAAGGCTGAATTGTTCGCTTTCCTCCGCAAGCTCGATCTCGGCAACGGCACGGCGGCGCCAGAAGGGATATATATCGATCTCGATGACATGCCCCGCAAAGGGCAGACACCACCTTGTCTTGCAGATACGCGCCAGGGACTCTCCTGAGTGAGACGGGGCAACCGAGTCCATGGCGGCAAGCTCATACTCGTGATATTCCTCGGGTGTGATATGACGTTCTGTTTCCACCCGGGTCATGTCGGTAAGACGCTGCTTGACGGTGTAAAAATACTCACTGCCCCCCTGCCCTGTGCGCCGTCGTATTCTGCCTGACTGCCCGGAATCGTCCGGCGGCAAATATATCTGTTCTATTTCAAAGCTGTACGCCCCGGGCCAGTCAGCCAGCACATTCTCATCCGGCCGCTCGATAAGAAATTTGCGCTCTATTTCAAGTGGCTGTGCCGTTTGAGGTACTTGCGTATTCGAAGTATCATGTGACTGCAGCTCCCGGCTCATTTCAGCACCTCATTGCAAAAGCTATGACCTTCCGTTTCATACTTCAGACCGAAAAGTCCGGCTACCGTAGCCCCGATGTCGGCAAAAGTCAGA
>URHI01000133.1 GCA_900547565.1 uncultured Eubacteriales bacterium
AGCCGGTGAAGTCTGAGCCGCCGCGGGAAAAAGTCTTGATGGTCCCGTTGGGCATACAGCCGTAAAAGCCTGGAATGACGGCGGCGGTGTGACGTGCAAGCTCGGCACGCAGTACCTCGTCGGTCTTGTGCTCGTCAAAGCTGCCGTCGTCTTTGAAAAATATGACGTTTTCGGCATCGATAAAGTCATAGCCGAGATACTTGGCAAGAATAAGTCCGTTGATATATTCGCCGCGGCTGGCGGCAAAATCGCGTCCGGAATGATGCAGCAAAGCGTTTTTGATGTACTCGAACTCTCCGCTAAGATCAAAGCTCATGCCGAGCTCGGCGATTATATTTTCAAATCTCTCGACAATTTTCTGATATGTTGCGGATATATCGCGGCCCGCGCGTGCTTCCTCATAACAGCTGTACAGCAGATCTGTCACCTTAACATCCTCGGAGAAGCGCTTGCCCGGTGCCGAGGGGATGACAAACCGACGTGACGGGTCGGATTTGATTATGGAGGCAACCTGACGGAAATGCGTTGCATCTGCCAGTGACGAGCCTCCGAATTTTACTACCTTGAGTGACATTTTTTGCTCCTTAACGTGTAAATATGATAATATTATAATAATAGTTTGATATTCTGTCAAGTGATATGCAGAATATTCGGCAATAATCGCGAAGAATGATGAAAGGGTTGACGTACGTGGTCAGATATTGTATAATTATTAAAAACAACTATGTGAAAGTGAGTCTGTCATATGAAGCCAATTCCAGATGCGTTTTTTACCACGCCGGTGGTGTATGCCGTCGGCAGAACATACCAGATCATGGTGCCTGTCAGCTGCGAGACGCTGATGTGGGTCGCAGTCGGCGATCGCTGCTACTACGATGACTCAAACGGCATACTGCGCTCGGCGGTCACCACTCACCGCATGACAGTCCCCATGCAAGAGCTTGACCGTGCGGGAAAATACACCGTCTGCTTCCGCAGGGTCATTGAGCGCAAGCCTTATTTCTCGGAAACGGGTGAGATCGAATACTACGAGTCTCCCTTTAGGCCTGTAACCGGTCCGGATGTCAACATATACCATATAGCCGACGCACACAACCGTGTAGAACAGCCGGTTGCGGCAGGGAGCTGGTTCGGGGATCGGCTCGATATGCTTATACTCAACGGTGATATTCCGAACCACAGCGGCGAGATAGGTTTTCTGACCACAATTCACAAAATCGGCTCCGAGCTGACGGGCGGCGAAATTCCCATTGTGTTTTCGCGCGGCAATCACGATACACGCGGTATTTACGCCGAGAATATTGCAGACCACACGCCGACGGACGGCGGGCGGTCGTATTACTCTTTCAGGCTCGGGCATATCTGGGGGCTTGTACTCGACTGCGGCGAGGACAAGGGCGATTTCAATGAAGAATACGGAAATACGATATGCTGTGCCGACTTCCGCCGCCGTGAAACCGAATTTATCCGCTCGGTCGTTGCCGACTGTAAGCATGAATATGAGGCAGACGGCGTGCAGAACAGACTGGTTATCGTACACAATCCGTTTACACAGCGGTATGCGGGCAAATTCGATATAGAGACCGACACCTACCGTGAGTGGGCGGGAATACTTCGTGAGCATGTACACCCTCAGCTCATGCTATGCGGACATACGCATAAGTGTTACATCACACATGTCGGCGATGAGCGTGACGCACTTGGACAGCCCTGTCCGGTCGTTGTGGCGTCGCGTCCCCAAAAGGACGGCCCCTTCTGGGGCGGCGCTCTGACACTGTCGCCACAGGGATGCCGGGTCACGTTTACCAACAGCGACGGCCAGGCCGGCGATAGCGAATATATCCGATTCTGAGGTGGATGGCATGTGTGCACAATTTGTTAATCTAACGCCGGACAATATTGCAGACGAGCACCTTTGCTGTATCATACGCAGTAAAACAGTGCACCAGGGCGTTGAGGCAAAGCGCCGGTGGCTGGCGGACAGGCTGAAAGAAGGTCACGTATTCAGAAAACTCAATGAAAAAAACACGGTTTTTATTGAATACTCACCTCTTGAGACAGCCTGGGTGCCGATCGTTGGTGATAACTATTATTATATTTATTGCCTGTGGGTATGCAGTGAGCAGCGCGGCCACGGCTATGGTCGGCAGCTTATGGAATACTGTATTGAGGATGCCCGGGCGCACGGTAGATCGGGCATCTGTATGCTCGGAGCCGATAAGCAGAAGGCTTGGCTGTCAGATCAGGCGTTTGCGGGAAGATTCGGTTTTGAGGCAGTCGACACACTTGACACGGCGGCCGGGCAATATCGGCTCCTGGCACTAAGCTTTGACGGTGCAAAGCCGCACTTTGCAGACAGTGTCCGAACACCGCGGATTGATGATGAGGGGCTGACGGTGTATTATGATGCCCAGTGTCCATATATCGTGCAGGCTGTGGAGCGTGTGCGCAAATTCTGTGTGGCGAACAATGTCCCTCTTGCGCTTAACGAGGTTGATACGCTGCACAAGGCCAAAAGCTTGCCTTGTGTTTTCAACAACTGGGCAATTTTTTACAAAGGACATTTTGTTACGGTGAATTTGACCGACGAAGCCGCATTGAGACGGATAATCAACCGTTAGTTGACGAAAAATCACCGTCCGGTTGACGAAAAACACCGTTTGGGTGCTGGCTTTCGTGACCCGGGTGTGATATGATGAAGGCACCGAACAAAAAGGAGGATTTATTCATGAACACATTGGGTCAAAGAATTGCCGCGCTTCGTACTGCAAAAAACATCAGACAAAACGAGCTTGCAGAGCGTTTGGGCGTAAGCTCGCAGGCAGTCAGTAAGTGGGAAAACGACATCTCCTGCCCGGACATCAGTATTTTGCCGGCACTGGCTGCCGAGCTGGGGGTGACAGTCGACGAGTTGCTTTCGGGAGAGAGTCGGGAGCCGGAGGTGCGACTTATGTCTGATGAGGAATGTAAAAAAAAGGCCGACTCAACGATACTTCGCATTGTGGTGGACAGCTCGGCCGGTGACCGGGTGAGGATGAATCTGCCCATGCAGTTGGTTAAAATGGGGCTTGAGATAGGGATGACCCTGTCGGATGTGACCGAAAACGAAACATTTAAGAATATTGACATCTCTCAGGTGGTCAGGCTGGCCGAGCAGGGCCTTGTAGGACGGCTTGTTGAGGTAGACAGTGCCGACGGAGATCACGTCGAAATATTTGTTGAATAATGAGGGTATACATTAAACAACAGCCACGCAGAGTCAGCTTCTGGATACTGATACCGTCGGTACTTATTTTTAATCATTTCGCAATGCTCATTGTGTGGGCGGCACTATCCTGTTCAAACTCCAAACTGCATAAAAAAGTATCTCTCGGTATGCTTATGCGCCTTGTTAATGTCTATTGGGCTACACGCTTCCGACACCCGGGCTGGGTCCTGGTTGATGTCCGCTCTGCCTCGGGAGAGGTCGTGAAGGTTAAGCTGTAAAAGAATTGCAGGGAGTTCATTAAAACCTTACGGGAAGTATGTATCCAAACGTTTTTGTGCATGTATTTTTTCAGACAAAAATAATTCGGCCCCGCCGTGCTGTCGCGTGCGGTGCCGAGCTGTTGAGTGAGAGAAAAATACATGCGCAAAATTGTTTTATCTTAAATATTACAAGGAAATCTGCAGCACCTCCGCATTTCCGCAGAGCAGGTACTCACCGCAGTTCGCCGGTATGAACCAACACTGGCCTGCGACTATGCCGTATCTTGTGCCGTTCATGCTCAACGTGGCCGCACCGCCCACGCACATAAGGCAGTGAAAGCCGCGCGCGGTCGCCGTGAAGCTACGTGCTTCGGTTATATGGCGCATGTAGACCGTGAAGAACGGACAGCCTGCAAGCAGTTCGGGCTCGGGGGGGCGTGTTGCGTAGCGAATGGCAGCTATATCATCGTCGCTGAAGGGATGAATAACGTCAAGCGCTTTTTCAGTATGCAATGTGCGCGGCTTGCCGTCGTTTCCCAACCGTCCGTAATCGTAGACACGGTAGGTGAGGTCGCTGTTCTGCTGTATTTCGGCGACAAGAATTCCGGCTCCGATGGAGTGAACCATACCTGACGGTATGAAAAACACGTCGCCGGGGTGCACCTCGACCTGGTGCAGCACGTCCATAGGAGCTCCAGACCTTAGCGCCTGCTCAAGCTCACGCGCTGTCTTGCCCGGCTCAAGACCGTATACCAGCCGTGCTCCGGGTACGGCATCGATGACATACCACATCTCGGTCTTGCCCGAGTCATTTTCCGCTCGTGCGGCGTATACGTCGTCCGGATGTACCTGAACCGACAGCCGGTCTGATGCATCGATCAGTTTTACCAGGAGCGGAAATCGACCTCCGTTGTAGCGGTCGGATACTACGTCATTGCCGGCTATGCGTATATAGCTGTCGAGTGTCTGACCGGAGAAGTCGCCGTTGACGATCAGGCTGTTTCGGCCGGGTCGCACAGTCAGCTCCCAGCTCTCGCCGATCATATCGGCGGAGTTACCTTTGCCGTAACGGGTGTTGAGCTTGTGTCCGCCCCAGATAAGCGGGACCGTGATGCCTTCGAGCTGCAGGGGATAGCGCGAGTTATTCATTGTTATACCCGTTCCTTTCCGGTTGGATAAAAAAACACATCTGTCCGATGACAGATGTGTTTTTTTAGTGGTGGAGACAGTTGGAGTTGAACCAACGACCCCATGCATGTCAAGCATGTACTCTAACCAACTGAGCTATGCCTCCGAACCTTGGCTATTATATCACATATCTCAGGTAAATGCAATAGCTTTTCCGCAAAAAAATAAAAAAATTTTTCTCGTACAAAACGCTATTGTAATAAGTTTCAATTAATGATATAATATTATATATTT
>URHI01000134.1 GCA_900547565.1 uncultured Eubacteriales bacterium
GGGGGATCCAATGGGGGAACCATCGGTTCCCCCATTGGCGCGTTCTTTTCGACTATTTTCTGCCGCGTAGCAGAAAATGGTCATTTCTCATCGTCCTGTAAGACGATATTCCTGTAACCTTCTTATCGTCCTTGACAGACAACATTTCTATAGTCCCACAGTCCAACTAACTATTCATCACTAAACGAAAAAATCACTTTACCGCTTTTTGCGCAGTAAAGTGATTTTTCTCTCTCAGGCTGCCGGACCTCCGTCCAGCCCGATCGCACGGCTCTTATTCGCCCTTAAGGCTGTTGTATATCTCAGTTATGACGTCGCGCGACTCTATTATGTCAGCTAACTGCTGTGGGCCGGAAATTTCACGCTCAATGATCCACGGCCCCTCATAACCGACATCAAATAACCGTTTCATAATCAGCGGCAGGTCGGCAACGCCCTGACCTATCTGTACCTGCTTGCCGAGCGCATTGCCGGTAGTCGGGTAGAAGCCATCCTTGATGTGCGTATTTCGGACATACTTGCCGAAAATCGAAATGGCATCTGCGGAATTGGCTTTACCATACAATATGAGGTTTGCCGTATCAAAGTTTATACCGATATTCTGAGTACCGATAGCTTCAATGGTTCGCAGCATGGTGACAGGAGTTTCCTGGCCGGTTTCAAACAGAAAATACTGACCACGGCCTTCCATTAATCTGGCCAGCGAGCGCAGTGCACCGACAGTATCGACAAAATCGGGATCCCGGGGATTTTCGGGCAGAAATCCGACATGCGTAATGACATCAGTAACCCCCAGCATCATTGCAAAGTCACTTGCCTCAAACATTTCCTTAAGCCGCATGGCACGGTATGCAGGCGGGACAAGTCCCAAAGTGGAAGGACCGTATGTAAAATTCCACTCCTTTGGACCGCTCCAGCCGGCCCAAAGCGCGGTAACTTCAATGCCGTATTCAGCAGACGCAGCCTTTATGTCCTCAGCATGCTCGGGCGTATACATACGGTTGTCCCAGCAGCACAGCTGACAGCAATTGAAACCGTTGTCCCTCAGCTTTTCAAACTCAGCACGGATATCGGTTTTGGCTTTGTATGCCACGAGAACGCCTATCTTCATGGGTAAATGTCCTTTCTGTAAATATTATTTATTCAGCAGTAACGCGATCGACAAAATGCCGTCCTATGGCACTGATAAGATCAAGTAGCTGCGGATGCACAGCCTTGGGGAACGCGCTCATACAGCGAAAGGTTTCAAAGCAGAAGTTGCCGCGGTAGCCTATCTCGCGCAAGCCGGCTATAAAGCCCTCCCAATCGATGTTCAGGTCCTTACCGTTATTGCGGGTATAGGAATATGGAAGCATGTGCAGGTCGGTCATGCCGTCGTTATCATGAATATGCATTATGCCGAGACGGTGTCCGAGCGCCTTGATGTACTCCTTTATATTGCGTGAATACAGATTTGCGTGTCCGATATCAAGGCAGAACGAGAATGCCTCAAATCCGGCTTCGGCATTCAGCTTGTCGATATACCATACAGCCTCCTCCACATCTGCGCAGGGGCCTTCAAAGCAACGTCCCTTGATCTGAGCAAACAGATTTTCAAGGCAGATCTTTACGCCGTATTCGCGTGCAGCCGGAATGAGCTGACGGTATATATTGAGGTTGATCTCGCGTTCGCGCTCCTTGCCGTACAGCCACTGCGCATTGACGGGGTGTACAACTATGTGAGAACAGCCGAGAAATGCGGCTACAGCCATACTCTTTTTGGTCGCCATGATGACATACGGATTCATGTCTTCGTCGCGTCCGTCTACCCACAGCGGGAAGGGGCCGTGCATCTGAGAGATCTCGATGTTGTATTTGCGTGCCGCGTCACGGCAGGGCGTGAAAAAGCGATACAGCTCATCAAGGCTCTGATCGAAAAAGCCGCTCGCTTCACCCTTGCGGATCTGATCCCCGCCAAGGAAGTTATCGATGTTGAAATCAACGCACTCGAATCCGTGCTCGGCAAGTATACTGAAATTCTTATCGTAGTCGGTTCCGGAAAATAATCCGCCCGACTGAACGCCAACTTTTAACATGTTGCGCCTCCTGATTTTTAGTTGATATTATTCTACCATGGAACGCCGGTAATGTCAATAAAAATGGTGAAAAACGAATCCGATGATTGACAATTTACAACACGTATGTTATTATTATTGTACAAACGCAAAGGAGTGTTGAATTATGAGTTCTGCCGATACCGCTTTTATATCAACCTGCCGTGACATTCTTGATCATGGCTCATGGGTAAAGGACGAACGCGTCCGCCCGCATTGGGAGGTCGGCGAGCCTGCATATACCATTAAACGCTTCGGTGTGGTCAACCGTTATGATCTGTCCGAAGAATTTCCTCTGCTTACGCTGCGCCCCATAGGCCTCAAATCGGCCATCGACGAGATCCTTTGGATATGGCAGAAAAAATCAAACAACATTCACGATCTTCACAGCCATATCTGGGACGCATGGGCGGATGAAAACGGTTCCATCGGCAAGGCATATGGATATCAGATGGGGGTCAAGCACCAGTACAAAGAGGGGGAATTTGACATGGTCGACCGGGTGCTGTACGACCTGAAAAACAATCCCTGCTCCCGCCGCATCATGACCAACATATATAATTTTGCCGACCTGCATGAAATGGCGCTCTATCCCTGCGCGTATAGCATGACATTCAACGTGGTAGACGGTAAGCTGTGCGCCATACTCAACCAACGTTCGCAGGACATGCTGGCGGCCAACGCCTGGAACGTGGCACAGTACGCGGCACTTGTTATGATGTTCGCACAGGTGTCCGGGCTGAAGCCGGGCGAATTTGTTCATGTTATTTCCGACTGCCACATTTATGACCGGCATATTCCCATTATCGAAGAGCTTATCAGCCGCAAGGCATATCCCGCACCGACGGTCACGCTTGATCCGGCAATTACGGATTTCTATGATTTCACACCGGACAGTTTCAAGGTTGAGAACTATCAGCACGGAGAAAAGATTGCCCGCTTCCCGGTGGCAATATAAGTCGGGGGGCAGCATGAAACTTATAGTTGCAGTTGACTGTGAATGGGGCATAGGATACCGTGGGGATTTGCTCGCCCGGGTTCGTGCCGACCTTAAAAATTTCCAGCGAATGACCACGGGGCAGGTGGTAGTGCTCGGTGCCAATACACTGGCAACGTTTCCCGGCGGCCGTGTGCTAAAAAACAGAACCAACATTGTGCTCAGTTCACGTCCGGACTACCGTCCCGAAGGAGCAATCGTTGCACACAGCATAGACGAACTGCTCAGCCTTGTCGGCGCGTATGATAAGGACAGTGTGTTTATTATAGGCGGCGCAAGCGTTTACCGGCAGATGCTGCAGTATTGTGACACTGCATATGTCACTAAGTTTGATAAATCATTTAAAAAAGACGCATACTTTCCCGACTTGGACGCCGACCCGGAATGGGAATGTATCGAAGTAGGCGACGAACAGTTCAGCAACGCCGAAACAGATACGGAGGGAGGACTCGGATTTCGGTTCTGCGAATATCGGCGTATCCGCTGACAGCAGCTTGGAGTTAACTGCCGTCCTCACACCATAACGTCCGGCCCGACTTTGCCGGACATTTTTATGCTTCGTGCTGCTTTTCACGGAAATCAAGGCTACAGAAAAGATCTCCTGTTTCTCCCGAACCTTTTGAGCGCTCCCCCGCTCTTTTAAGTAAACCGGCATGAGTAGACATCTCAACCAATAAGTTATTGACAATCGTACAACGCTGTATTATAATCTAAGCATTGTATAACCGCCGCAGCTGAAAAACGAAAGGAGCAAACATGAATAACAAATCTCTTGAAAAATACTTTTCCCTCTCGGATACCAAATACCTTGTGGGCATATGCGCCCTGGTCATAGGCTTTGTGCTGTTGTGGCTGGGTTGGTGCTATAATTACTGGATGTTCGTAGTAGGAATTACCGTCCTTTCCGTAGGAATGTTGCTGTTTATCACGGGCAGTATCGGTCGCGTAGGTCCTGAGGTCGTTGACAATAAGCGTGACGTCAGCCTTGAAGACTTCGGCCGTGAACAGCTTGAAGACGTACACCTTGAAAAGCGCCTTTCAAAGCACATCAAGCCGGTATATACAGTTCAGTATGCCTTCGAGGGAGACGGCCTTGAATCCCGTAAAAGCCGTGACGGTGTCTGGCGTACATCGTATATATCGGCCTTCAGGATCTTTTTCACGCACGACAGCCTTATCATTATCAGCCGTGTGTTCAGTCTGCTTGATGACCACGACGTCCGCAAGGGTCCCGACGAATACAAGTATTCTCAGCTCGGGAAGGCCGAAATAGTGCGCGACCATGTAAAGCTTTCGTCCGGCAAACAAAAATTCCCCGTCAGCCGTGCGCGCCTGCGCCTGACAGACGCCGACGGCAATGAAATTCTGTTTGCTCAGATTCATGATGATATGGATGCCGATACGATTGCCGAAACTATCAACCGCACGATCGAGCACGGCGAAGCAATGTAACAGTAAAAAGGGTCTGACACGGGTCAGCCCCTTTTTGCTGTTACTCGGTTACGGTCAGCCGCGAGCTATACAGCTCAGATTGACCGTAGTGCAAAACAGTTATATCGTATTCACCGGGTGCAAACGAGCCTCCCGGCTGATCCTTGGCATAGAACCTATGTTCAGAAATGATAACATCTCCCGTGCGTTTTACATTGTAGGTGTAATCGTCGGTACAACAACGTGGCACCTCAATGAGCACATTACCGTCCTTGTCCGAAATGATTATTGACGCACC
>URHI01000135.1 GCA_900547565.1 uncultured Eubacteriales bacterium
CGGACTTGATGTTCCGCAGTCGGTCGCGTTGGTCGAGAAAATGCGGCGGCACGGTATTTCTATCCCGGGCGATCCGATAACGCCGGAGGAATGTGCACTGGCGATTAAGACGGCGCTTGATGACAAAACAAACAAAAAGGGACGGTCGGGCAAATGACCAAGATACGTCTGGAAGACATTTCATATGTATACAGCGCGGGTACCCCCTACGAAAAGCACGCGCTGGATAATATTAATCTGGATATACGGGCAGGTGTGATCACCGGGGTTATCGGTCATACCGGATCGGGCAAATCCACACTTATGCAGCTGCTAAACGGGCTGGAACGTCCGACGGCGGGAAAGGTGTATCTCGACGGTGTCGATATTTGGGAGCAGCCCAAAAAGATATCCGCAGTAAGATTCCGCGTGGGACTTGTGATGCAGTACCCCGAGTACCAGCTGTTTGAGGAAACGGTTGAGAAGGATATTGCTTTCGGTCCGCGCAACATGGGACTCAGCGATGACGAGATCGCCCGGCGTGTTGCCGAGGCCGCAGGATTTGTCGGCCTTGCTCCCGAGCTTATGAAAAAATCACCGTTTGACCTGGCGGGGGGGAAAAAACGCCGCGTGGCAATCGCCGGTGTCATGGCAATGACACCCGAGGTGCTTGTGCTTGACGAGCCGGCGGCAGGACTTGACCCGGTTGGTCGATCGACAATATTTGATGCGGTGGAAAGATACCGTGCCGGAACGGGGGCGACGGTTATAATCGTCAGCCACAGTATGGAGGATATGGCACGGATATGTGATGACGTTGTGGTGTTGTCGGGCGGGCGGATCATTATGACAGGCAGCACGTCGGAGGTGTTCTGCCGTGCTGACGAGTTGTCGGAAAATGGGCTGGATATTCCCGAGGTGTCAAAGCTGATGCTCAGATTGCGCGAGATGGATGTGCCGGTGTCTGAAATTCCGTACTCAGTGAGCGGCGCCTATGAAATTCTTAAGAAAGACTTCGCATTATGAATAACATTACCCTGGGGCAATACTATCCGGCAAAATCGTTCATTCACAGCCTCGACGCGCGGGTGAAGGTGATTTTGGCCGTTATGTATATCGTCTGCTCCTTTCTGTGCAAAAATATCATCAGCTATGCTGTACTGCTTGTGTCGGCGGTCATACTCATAATCATTTCACGTATTCCACTGCGTATGGTAATAAAATCCCTGCGTCCCGTGCTGTTCATACTGTTGTTTACAGTGATTATCAATATTATGTGGACACGCGGCGAGCGGCTGCTCTTTGAGTGGTGGATAATCAAGATCTACTACGAGGGCATCATGAATTCAGTGTTTATCGGCGTGCGGATAATAGTGCTGATAATCGGTTCCAGCATTTTTCTGACTTACACCACAACACCCATTGCGCTGACAGACGCGCTTGAGAGCCTTTTGTCACCGCTGAAAATACTCCATGCTCCGGTTCATGAGTTTGCCATGATGGTGACGATCGCGTTGCGATTTATCCCGATACTGTCAGAGGAAACGACCAAAATCATGCAGGCGCAGAAGGCGCGTGGCGCTGATTTCACTACCGGAAGCCTTATCAAGCGAGCAAAGGCGCTTATTCCGGTGCTGATCCCGCTGTTTGTCTCGGCCTTCCGCCGCGCGGACGAGCTGGCAACTGCAATGGAGTGCCGTTGTTATCACGGCGGCAACGGACGTACAAGACTGAATGTGCCGCACTGCCGAGCGCGCGATTTTGTCATGATATCTGTTATTGTTGCGCTGGGCGCGGGACTTGTTGTGCTCAACCTGCTCGGGATAGGATATACTATATCGTGAGGGCATATCAATAATAATGAAGCTGTTTCTTAAAATATGCTATCTGGGTACTGCATACAGCGGATATCAGGCGCAGAAAAACGGGCGGAGCATCCAACAGATGCTGAATGAGGCGACGGCTCGCCTGTTTGACCGTGAATGTGATATTTGCGGGTGCAGCAGAACGGACCGCGGCGTACACGCCAACGAGTTCTGCCTGACGGTCTGTACACACGGGACTGACTCCCTTGAAACTTCAATTTCCGATGACGGTATACTCCGCGGCCTGAACACATACTTGCCGGAAGACATATCGGTCCTTGAGGTCGGCTGGCGTCCGGACGATTTTCATGCCCGGTACAGTGCTCGCGGCAAGCAGTATGTCTACAGAATATACAATGCACCGGTCCGCTCTCCGTTTGAGAAAGACAGGGCACTTCACTATACCCGCTATATTAGTGACGATGCGCTGGCTGAAATGAACCGTGCCGCAGCACTGCTTTGCGGGCGGCATGACTTTACATCGTTTATGTCTGCCGGATCGGGTGTCACTAATTGCGAAAGAAACGTTGCAAAAGCAGAATTCTTGCGGCAGGGTGATGTAATCGAGTTTTGCATTGCTGCCGATGGATTTCTGTATAACATGGTGCGGATTATTGTCGGTACACTGCTTGAGGTAGCCGAGGGTAAGCGTGTGCCGGAGGAGATAGCAGATGTTATCGCCGCGCGCGATCGCAAATGTGCCGGAAGGACAGCACCCGCCTGCGGGCTATATCTTGATCGGGTAATATACTGAAATTTCTGTCACAAATCAAAACATTCTGCCGGTTCAGGATAGATTTTATCAAAAGGAGGACGCGATTTTGCTTGTACAAAAGCTGAAGGATAAGTTGCTGTCCCCGTTTGTTCCTCAAGCCCAGCGTGAGGGATACTATTCCGGTGTCAGCTGTCGCTACGGTGTGGCACGCCTGGTAATTATCGTTGTGCTTGTGGTTTTCATACTTGCATCGTTGATTTTCGGTTACCGTGAGTTCACGTATGAAAACATATACTATTTTTTTAAGGATCTTGACACGGTGCTGTCGTCAGACAGCTATACGGCGCAATCCATTAACTACGGTTCGGGTGAAAAACGCGGTTATACTGCATTCAAGGGAGGAATTGCCGTCGCGGACAAATACAGTGTGTCGGTCTATTCATCAACTGGGAGACGTACGGCTGAGTTCAATGTGGGATATTTTCAGCCTCAACTGCGGGTATCGGACAAATATCTGCTGATTTACGAGTCGGGCGGAGCTTCCTTCTGCGTTTGCAATTCGTTTACACGGCTTTATTCCGAAACGCTTGCGACAGACATTTACGCCGCCGATATAAACGCACTAGGCGAGGTGCTGGTGCACACATATGACAGCCAGTACCGTGCGGTGCTGTATCTTTATGACAGCGGCTTTCAGTGCGCTGCGGCGTACTATATAAGTGATTACGTCACAAGCGCGGCCGTCAGTGCGGACGGAAAGTACGTAGTTGCGGCAACGGTCAGCGCCGAGGGGGGCGAGTATATATCCGAGTTGCGCGCCTACAGGCGCAATTCCACCGAGCCGGTTGTTATATGCAGTGTCCGTGGCGAGTTTGCCATGAAGTGCGGTGCATTTCCCGGTGGGTTTTATCTGCTGACCGACCGCGGTGTACGTATCATGGATACTTCAGGAGAGGAGCTGTTGATGCTGGAGTTGCCCGGGGAGCGCAGTGTGATTCAGTGCGATACAGGGGACAGATGTCTGGCAGTGATCTCACGTGACGGTGCAGGGTATTATATGTCATATGTCCCGTTTGGCGGTCAGAGCGTTACCGTAAAGCTCGATGCTGAGCCGTTGGAGCTTGATGTGTATAAAAAAGAGGTTTATGTTTTGTTTGACGGTGTGGCGGTCAGATATGACTTCGATGCCGGAAAAATGGAGTTTTCCGAATGTGTGCCCGGAGCGTCAGGCATGGTGACAACGGCGGATCGCCGTGTACTGGTATGCTATGCCACGCGGGCGGTTTATTCTGAATTTAGGGAGGTTACAAAATGAACTATCTGCTTGACGGATTATTGCTTGCAATTGTAATTGTCACGGTGTTTATATATTATCGCCGTGGCTTTGTCAAGGCAGTACTTGGCTTTGGCAAAACACTGCTTTCGTTTGTCTGCGCGGCGCTTTTCGGCACGGCGCTCGGAAATCTGCTTGCCGAACATTACTTCAACGGAAAACTGACTGAGACGGTTTACAACACGCTTTATAATCTGTGTGCCGGTGAGGGCGGTCTTGACATCTCAAAGCTGGCCGACAGCATGCCCGAGTCACTTCGCATGCTTGCAACGCAGTGTGGGTGTGATGTGGATGCGGTTATAGCTTCGTATACCGATGCGGCAACCGTTGAAGCTCGTCTGACCGACATTGCCACGCAGATTGCCTTGCCTATTTCAGGTGTAATATCAAAATTGATAGGCTATGCACTTGTGTTCGTTGCTGCATACCTGGTGCTGCTTTTGGTGGCGTTTGTGCTTGAGGGAGTTGCTGAGCTTCCCGTCCTCCGCACCTTCAATCATCTGTTCGGGCTTGCGTTGGGGCTTGTGTGCGCAGTAATATTTGCTTTTATCTTCGTATTTGTTGCCCGGGCAGTGCTGTATTTTGTTATAGCTTCGGGGGATGCAAGCCGGGCTACCGATATTGTGGAGAGTACGTTGCTGTTTAAATACCTTTGCCGCATAGGCGGAGTCAAAATGTGGTAGTGTGACAATATATCTTACGGAGTGATGCGGCTTATGAAGTTGAAGTATATTCCAAACATTTTAAGTGTTATAAGAATATTATTGATTCCTGTATTTGCGATGCTGTTTTTTCTGGACTACCCCGAAAACTGTGCCTATGCAGCGCTGGTCTATATTGTTGCGGGGCTTACCGATATTCTTGACGGATTCCTTGCCCGCCGGTTTGGCTGGG
>URHI01000136.1 GCA_900547565.1 uncultured Eubacteriales bacterium
GCAGCTTCCGCCTCCCGAATTCTTTCTGACGCTGAAATCTCCATGAGCATTATACACCTTCAGCCAATTTCGGAGCTGTTTTCTGTCCCGCAACCCATATTTTTTGCTCAGCTCTGCCTGACTTCCTTTTCCGGACAGATACTCCTGCACCGCCTGCAGCTTTATTTCCCGGCTGTACATATGGTTTCGCCTGCCCGGCAGAAAGGCTGCTCCTCCCTCTGCCTCGTACTGCATCACCCACCCTCGGAGTGTTTCCCCGTCCACACCCGCCTCTGCTGCCGCGCGGCATATCCCTGCTTCTCCTCTCAGGTATTTCTTTACGATTTTTACTTTCTCTTCCGCCGTCCGCTTTCCCTTTCCCTGCATATCAATGCTCCCTCCTTGTTTGACAGTTTGTTTTTTCACTGTCTCTCTTGGAGGGAGCATATCAGAGTGCGGCAGGGCAGATAAACTTGATTATTTTTTGCCAACCATTTTAATGGTCCAAAAATCTCAAAGTTAATCTTTGCGGATAACCACAGTGGATTATTGAAAATCCTTTTTGAACATGCTATAATAAGTGCAAGAATCAACGTGATCATGGATGGATTTTGCACAAAATTGAAACTGATTCCATCAAATTGTGCCAGGAGGCAATCTATGAGTACAGTATTATATGAAGCTCCTACCGGGTATGGCACCATCGTACCAGCGTTGATCATTCCATTCATCGTATTTCTGGGGCTTATTCTAGTTGGCCGCTCGTATGATCCAGTAAAAACATTCAAGGGCAAGAATTCATCTGCCGTAATAAAGGTCCCCAACTATAAACTTTTATCTGTCGGTATTCTATTTGTTATCGTATGTACTGCTTTTATTTTCCAGAACTTCTTGAAAATGTATCGTGCAGTGATCGTTCCATATGCCAATGGTCAATATGAAATCGTAGAAGGATACGTCCAGAACTTTATCCCGATGCCTCCTGAGGGTAAATCACGTGAAATGTTCGACATCGGCAATGTTCATTTTGAATACTCCGATAATCTTATTGTCCTCGGATATAATAAAACAAAGCCGAATGGCGGCGTCATTCGAGGAGATGGGCAATATCTGAAGGTCGGATATGTCTATTTTAATGAAAACTATGGCAATATCATCGTGTATATAGAGGAAATTACGCCTTATTAGCCAGCTCTGGCGATATTATACTGCCACAAAGCGGCAGCCAGTTCAACCAGCCGCCGCTCACAATCATTTTGCTCGGTTCTCACCATATATGGGGGTTACGCAAAGTGATGGATTGGTCTTAGGTGTGCCGATAGGATTGGTCCCATACACCCTCTCCTTATATAAGAATAACTACTATTTGTTGATCGCGCTGTGCTCCGAGTGCTCACCGTTTTTTCTTCTTTTGGATAAATTGTATCAGTATAAGACTGAGTAACATGTCCGCTAACAACAGGCATAGGAATCAGCGGAGGAGCGGAAAGGCCAACTGCGATAGAGTAACCGGTATACGTACCAGAAGTAGTGTCAAAAAACACTTGATCGCAGCTCCCCTGTACAAGCCCCCCCTCTATACTCATACCGATCTGTGTCGAATCCTCTTCCAACGCTGCAATTGTCGGTGCATTGGTCACGGTAACAAAAACTGAGCCAGTCGCATCAAGCTCAATGTTGGTTCCCAACGAAGCACTAACTGATCCTTGAACTCCAATACCACCTTTTGTATCTACAGACAGACCAATAGAGGCGCTATATGTCCAACATCCAACGGTAACAGATCCTGAGAATCCAATGGTAAATGTCATGTCAATACTATTGATCAGTTTCGTTGCCCCATCTACAATAGGATCGACAATATTGTCAGAAAACCATTTTACGCAAGAATTCCACCATGATGTGCCATAGCTATCCACGCCAATGACCGGAGTATTTCGACAGTATGCATACATATTACTATTGCGCAAATCTTTGTCAGGAAGTATTGAAATATCTGCAGATATAAATCTCTGTAGCCTTGGGTTATAGTATCGACTACGCAGATAGTACAGCCCACTCTCCTCATCGAGGACATACCCACGATATCGGAACGGATTGCGCTTACCCAATGTATCAGCCAAAGTGCCAGTGATAGTCAACGGCTTACCCCACGTATCATACTTGTATTCTACAACAAGAGTGCCAGAATCATCAAGCAGTCCCACGATGTCACCCTGAAAATTAAGGACGTAGGTATAGATGACGCCGTTGTAGTTGACTTTCACCGGGCGGCTCTGTGCGTCATAAAAGAAGTGCATTTTGTCCTGATGGGCGACTTCGTCGAAGTCCGTGTAATCCACCGTCATGTGCGTAAGAAGCTTTCCGTGGTAAGTATAATTGGTGGTTTCCGGGTACCACGACTGTTCTACGACTTTCTGCACGCGCATGCCATTGTGGTCATACTTGTACGATACACTCGCACCTTCCGTGCTCATCTGCTTGAGCTGGCGGCCCGCTTCCCAAGTGTAGCTCCACATTCCATCGTTCAGCGGATTGCCGATTGTGTCGTAAGTGATCGTTTGCCCATCGTAGCTGGTCAGCTTGTCCTTCCAGTTGCTGTCGCCGTAGACGTAGGGGACCGTCTCAACCGCCGTGCCTACCGTACCCGTGGTGTAGGCATACTTGACCTTGGACGTAATGTTGCCGCCACGGTCATAACTGTAGACCCAGGTGGCGTTCTCATGGGGATCGTTCACACGTATCAGCTGTCCCAGCGCATCGTAGGCGTAGGTGGTGGTAAGATTACCGCGCTTCTCGGAAATGATATTGCCGCGGGTATCGTAGGCGTATTCGAAGGAAATGCCGTTCTGGGTGATTTTCTTCACCAACGGCGTGGTGCTGTTCGTACCATAGCCGCCATCGACGTATTCGTAGGTGCTGGTCAGCTTGCCCGCATCTGTGCCGCATTCCGCCACACGGGTTGCCACACGGCCCAGTTCGTCGTAGGTGTAGTTCACTTTCTGAGAAGCACCATCATACTGAATCGCCGTCACACGGTTATTACGGTCGTAGGTATAATTCGAGGTGTGCGTTTCGCTGCCAGCTTTTTCTACAAACTGTTCAAGATTGCTGAATTTGTCGTACTTGAGCGAGGTCTTATACAGTGCGTCACCGGTAGAAGCGTCGCGCAGCTCCGTCTGGCACGGGCGATCTGCCTGGTCGTAGTCCGTGCGGGCGATTCTGCCCAGATTGTGGTCTTCCACTTCCACTGCCGCGCCATTCGCTCCGTACTTGTACTCGTAGCGGTCACTGGTTTCCGCATCGTACCTTACGCCGGTCAGACGGTCGAAATCGTCGTAACTGTAATGCACTTTGCCGCCGTTGCCGTACTGAACCTCGGAGAGCTGACCGTCGCGGTCGTTTTCATAGACGTTCGTCGAGAGCGTCTGACTGCCGACCTGCACGCTGGTTTTTCTGCCCAGCTCGTCGTAATGGAAGGTGTACGTCACATCCGCCGCGTCGCCGGTGGTGTTGTGAGAAACGGTCTTGATGCGGTCGTTTTCGTAGGTGTAGGCGTTTTTGTACGTTTTGCCGTCTCCAGTGGTGGTCACGCCGGTCACACGCTTGGACGCGTCGTAGTCGTAATTCACCGTCTGACCCGTCGGGTCTGTGACGCTCTGCAGCGTGCCGTCCTTCTGGTTCACGACCTGACTGACTACGTTACCGCGGGCATCCTTCGTCGAAGCAGAGTAGTTGCCATCAGAAGTGTAGGTGCTTTCGGTGCGGATATAGGGGTTGGCATTTTCTGCCGCACTTTCGGAGAACACCTTGTAGTTCACCCTGCGGGAACTGAGGGGATTGCCGAAGCTGTCGTAGCTGAAGTAGTCCGTCACCTGCATGGGCGTGCGGGTGCGCCACGGGAGATGCTTCTTCTTGTCCGCATCAGTAGAGCCGTAGTAGGCCAGATAACGGTTCGCATCGGTATCGTCGCGACCAGGCTGGACGTAAGTAATGGCGTTGTTCGCCGAATCATAGGTCGCCTTGGACTTCTGACCGGCCAGATTGCTGCTGGACAGCACGTTGCCCTTGTCGTCATAGCCGAAGGTCGTGCCATAGGCTTCGCGATGCAGGAAGATGTTCGTGAATTTGGCGTGATTGCAGTTTCCGGAATAGAGCAGATACAGTGCGATCTGCGTATAATCCGCACCTGCTGCGGTAGCGTAGCAGCTCTGCTGCCAGCCGACCCATTCACCGTTGAACGGATACACCGCCGGCCTGATCCACTGGCCGTCGCTCTTTTTCTTCAGACTCAGCGCCAGCGTGAAGCCCTTGTCCCAGCTGTTGGCATTGGGAACGCTCATGCCATCCGCCCAGCCGCCGACGACGAATACGTCGCCCTGCTTGCCGGTCATGTCATAATACTGAACGAAGCCCACAGCGGATTTGTTCGGGCGACCTTCTACCTGAACATAATTGCCTTCCAGCGCAGCCGGGAAATTGTCCGAAGCAGTCGGCACCTTCACTCCGGTGGCTGCGGTGGTCATATTTTCCACGCCCG
>URHI01000137.1 GCA_900547565.1 uncultured Eubacteriales bacterium
GGAGCGCCAGCCGTCGGAGCACAAATCCGCTGCCGCAGCTGTCGATCAGATGCCCCCAGCCGCCGGTGTGCCAGTAGCTGTCTCCCTGTCGCACGAACAGCGCCGAGCCGGTCCCGCAGACAAGTCCGCAGCCGTCTCGGTGTCCGAGCGCACTTGATATTATGCACATTCCGTCCCCCTCCAGCCGCACGCGCGGCAACGACAGGGCGGATTTTATATTGTTCTGCATTGTGTCGCCGAAGTATTCTATTGTCGCAACCGAGCCGTACAGCGTTGAAACCTGTCCCGTATATCCGTCGGTCAGCTTGCGCAACGCCGAAAGATAATACTGTTCCGCCGTCACTGCCCCCACCTCAAGCGGTATTCCTCCGCGCTCTCTCACATGAGATACGATTCTGCCGGTATTGTCAAAAAGAACTGCGTCCAGCTTGGTGCCGCCCACATCAAACGCGGCGAGATACTCAGGATTCATTTTCTGCGCTTCCTTATTTGAATTTTTATTTATTGTACCACATATCGGCCTCAAAGTCCAGTCATTTCGGCCTGTCTATAAAACTGTCCCGGGCACTTGTGCGCCCGGGAATCATTTATTGTATAACTCTGACTCTGTACATGCCTTCGATCGACTTGATCTTGGCGACCGTGCTGTCCGAGACCGAACCGTTGATCTCAAGCAGTGTGTAAGCGTTGTCGCCCTTTGACTTGTTGATCATGTTCTCAATGTTTATGTGCTGCTCGGAAAGTGCCGCGGTAATCTGCGAAATAATAGACGGCACATTGGAGTGAAGCAGGCAGATACGCACGTCGCCGCTGTGAGGCATACTGACGTTCGGGAAGTTGACGCTGTTCTTTATATTACCGAAGCGCAGATAATCGTCCAGCTCGTGAGCGGCCATAACAGCACAATTATCCTCTGCCTCTTCGGTGGAAGCACCGAGGTGCGGAATCGCAACCACGCCCGAAACCCCGATGATCTCGGGTGTCGGGAAATCTGTTACATAGGCAGAGACCTTGCCGGCTGCCAGCCCGGCCTTGAGCGCCTCGGCATCGACAAGATCGGCGCGCGCCAGATTTATGATCTTGACACCGTCCTTCATAACGGAAATTGCATCGGCATTGATGGTATTTTTAGTCTCAGGTGTTGCGGGAATATGCAGTGTGATATAATCGCACTCACGGAAGATCTGCTCGTAAGATGCCGCGCGCTTTACGTTACGCGACAGGCTCCACGCCGCTTCGACCGACAGGTACGGGTCACACCCCATAACCTCCATCCCGAGATGCAACGCGGCGTTTGCGACCATACCGCCTATGGCACCCAGGCCGATAACTCCGAGCTTTTTGCCCTGAACCTCAGTGCCGGCAAATGCAGACTTGCCCTTCTCTACCGTTTTGGCCGCATCGGCATCTCCCGCAAGCGTCTTTGCCCACTCAATGCCGTCGGTAATACGGCGGGAGGCCAGAAAGAGCGCGCACAGGGTAAGCTCCTTGACGCCGTTGGCGTTGGCTCCGGGGGTATTGAAAACAACGATTCCCTCCTTGGAGCAACGATCCACGGGAATATTGTTGACTCCGGCACCACAGCGTGCAATAGCCAGCATTTCAGGCTCAAATGTCATGTCGTGCATAGCGGCGGAGCGCACCATGATGGCATCGGGGGACTCAATGTCGGCGCCGACCTCATAATAATCAAGATCCAGCTCGTTTGTGCCTACGGCGGCAATTTTATTCAGCAGCTTAACCTTCTTCTTCATCTTTCAAAAATATCTCCTTGGAAATTATTTCCGGCTTGGCGGCCGCCAGCTCGTCCAGCTTACCGCGCAGCTTGACTGCGCTCTGACGGAATGCGGCCAGCTCGTCGTCGCTCCAATTTTCTTCAAGTCGGCGCTCTACACCGTTGACACCGATAATGGACGGTATACTCAGCGCCACGTCATGTATACCGTACTCGCCTGTCAGCGTAGTGGAGACCGACGCTATTGTCAGGCGCTGATTGAGGACTGCGTCAGCAACCGAGCATACACAGGTTGCAATACCGTAATGCGTCTTGCCCTTGGCGGAGATAATGGTCGCGCCCATGGTCTTGACCTCATTGGCGATGCTGTCCTTTTGTTCCTGCCCCCATGCAATACCGACATTTTTGCAGTACTCGTCCATGGGCACGCCGGCAATCGCAAGACGGCTCCATATCGGGATCTGCGAATCGCCGTGCTCACCGACAATAAAGCCCTTTACGACTTCGGTGCTGAGCGACACATAATCGGCCACACAGCGTACCAGACGCGACGTGTCCAAAACACAGCCGGTGCCGAACACCATGCCGTTTTCAAGGCCCATCCACTTGTCACACAGATATGTCAGCATGTCGGTTGGGTTTGCAACGACCAGAATAACGCTTCTGGTGTAATACTTTTTGATGTGCTCGACAACGTCACGGAGGATCCGGCTGTTGTCGCCTATAAGATTGAGTCGGCTCTCACCGGGGCGGCGGTTACGTCCGGCGGTGATGACGATCAGGTCACAGCCCGCGCAGTCGCTGTAGTCACCGGCATAAACGCTTGACGTACCCATATAGGGTATACCGTGCTGAATATCAAGCGCTTCACCGCGAGCCTTGGTGTGATCGATATCGATCAGAACAATTTCCCGTGCCAGATTGCGAAGCGTCAGCGCGTAGGCAATCGACGCTCCGACAAAGCCGGCACCGATTATCGCAACCTTACGGTTGCCTGTGGTATAGTTCATTTAGGGTTATTCTCGGAGAAGCGTTTCATGAATTCAACCAGCTTCTCCACTCCTTCCTTGGGCATGGCATTGTAAATTGAGGCCCTCATACCGCCCACCGAACGGTGTCCCTTGAGATTCTTGAGCCCGGCTTCGGCGGCCTCGGCCGCAAACTTCTTGTCAAGCTCGGTGTTACCGGTCACAAACGTGACGTTCATGAGCGAGCGGGATGACCGCTCTACCGGCGCGATATAATAGCTCTGCGAGTCGAGATAATCATACAGAATGGCTGCCTTTTCGCGGTTGATCTTACTCATTGCCTCCAGTCCGCCGATCGACAGCAGATATTCATACACCAGCTTTGCCATGTAAATGGTGTAGCAGGGCGGCGTGTTATACATGGAATCGTTGTCGGCGGCCAGCTTCCAGTCCAGCATGGCAGGTGTAATGGGCAGAGCGCCGCCCAGCAGATCCTCGCGGACGATTACAACGGTAAGTCCCGCAGGCGCCATGTTTTTCTGAGCACCTGCGTAAATCACGCCGAAGCGCGACACATCAACCGGCTCGGACAATATACAGGAGGACATATCGGCAACCAGCGGAATGTCACCAGTATCGGGAATGTAATCATATTTTGTGCCGTAAATAGTGTTGTTGAAGCACATGTGGACATACGACGCATCAGGACGGAAGGCAGAACGCTCGACATGCGGCACGTGTGTGAAGTTGTCAGCCTTGGTAGTGGCGGCTTCGACAACGTCACCGTACTTTACGGCTTCCTTGAAGGCCTTACCGGAAAACTGCCCCGAGACAAGGTAATCGGCCTTCCCGGTACGTCCGATAAGGTTGAGAGGAACGGCCGCGAACTGTGTAGACGCACCTCCCTGAAGAAACAGTATTTTATAGTTGTCGGGCACACTCATCAGCTGACGCAGCAGCTTTTCCGCGCCGTAAATAATAGGCTCGAAATCAGCGGAGCGGTGGGACATCTCCATCACCGACATACCGCTGTCGCCGTAGTTGACAAGCTCAGCCGCGGCTTTCTCAAGTACGGGAAACGGAAGCATGGAGGGACCGGCGGAAAAATTGTAAACTCTGTTCATATAGGACCTCCTCTTATGAAAATAGATTGATAAATTTTTAACGCATAAAATTATTGATATTAGAATACATTATACGCTTTTTGCAGTTTCAAGTCAACAGTTTATCCAAAAAAAGCGATAAAAAGCTTCAAATTCACCATTAGTTACATTCCCCGTGCAATTCTCAGCTTCTGAATTATGCAATTTTTCGTACAAGTGAACGGACAATACCGGCAAAAAATACCGGACAAAATTTAAATTGATGATTTTATGAAAAAATAAGCAAAATTTAATGAAGGGAATTTGAAATATATTTACAAAAAATATTGACAATTAATAATTTATATGATACAATGAAACAAATGCAAGAGAAATCTGCATTACATTTTTATCCGAGGTATTACATGTACACTGACAAAACACTCGTCTGCAAGGAATGCGGACAAGAATTCACTTTCACTGCCGGAGAGCAGGAATTTTATGCTGAGAAAGGCTTTACCAATGAGCCTCAGCGTTGCAAGGCTTGCCGCGACGCTCGCAAGAACAATCGCAGAAACGGTGAACCTCGCCAGATGTTTGATGCGGTTTGTGCTGAGTGCGGTGCACCCTGTAAGGTTCCCTTCGAGCCGAGTGGTGACCGTCCTGTATACTGCAGCGACTGTTTTTCCAAAAAGAGTAAGTGAAGACCCAACAAAGTCG
>URHI01000138.1 GCA_900547565.1 uncultured Eubacteriales bacterium
CCCAAAAAGCGCCCGAGGTCGAGGGCGAGCAGCCCTCGGCGCGCCCCGCAGGGCGCGAAACCCCTTCGCACGCGGCGCGCCCTTCCCTCCGGAGTGACAATGAAACAGTCAGGAGCGTAAACAGCAATGAAGATATTAGCAATAGGAGACGTAGTTGGGCAGGTAACGCTGCCGTATCTAAGGCAGCGGCTGTGGAACAAGCGGCACGAGCTGAACGTAGATTTTGTAATAGCAAACGGTGAGAACGTGACCGATATCCACGGCATATCGCCGCAGGACGCAGGTCAACTGCTTGACTGCGGGGTAGATGTCATCACGACGGGCAACCACGTCTGGAGCCGGCGTGACACATACGCGCTGATTGACGAATCACCGGTAATACTGCGGCCGGCCAACTATCCGGCGTCCTGCCCCGGCGAAGGAGCAAAAACGGTACGCATCGGCGGCTGGAGGATACTATGCCTTAACGTCATGGGCGAGGTATATATGGAGGCACTGGCATCGCCGTTTGACACACTTGACCGCATACTTGAGCGCGAGCGGGGGCGGTATGATTTCTCTGTACTTGACATACACGCCGAAGCGACGAGCGAAAAGCTGGCGCTGGCGCGGTACTTTGACGGACGCATCAACGTGATATTTGGCACGCACACGCATGTACCAACGGCAGACGGTCAGGTTCTGCCGGGCGGGACGGGGTACATCACCGACCTCGGCATGTCAGGACCCACCGGCGGCATTATCGGTACAGACGTGCAGTGTGTAATTGATCGGTTCCGTACAAAAATGCCGCAACGGTTCAAGCTGGCCGGCGGACCGGTGGCGGTCATGGGTGCGCTGTTTGAGCTGGACACCGACACGGGACGTGTGCTGAGTGTCACAAGAGTGACGTTCTGAGCGACGTGCGACAACTATTCGTAATCGAGGCAAAAAATCATGAAGTATTATATAGCAATGGACGCGGGCGGCACTAAAACCGACAGCGTGTTATTTGACGGCTGGGGACGAGTGCTGTACTGCCTGAGCGGACCGGGCGTCAACCCCAACGATATTGGCCCTGACGCGGCCGTCGCGGCACTTTGCCGTCAGCTTGAGCGCTTGAAGGGCGCGGCAGACGGTGAAATATCGGGCGCGTTCGCGGCCATAGCCGGAATTGTCGGCTACGGCGAAGGACTGTGCGAACGTCTGCGCAAGCAGTCGGGCATAGACTGCCTTACAACGGGCACCGACGCACTATCGCTGCTTACCGGCGTGCTCGGACGGAGTGACGGCGCGGCGCTCATTGCCGGAACCGGCTCGGTTTGCTTTGTGCGGCGCGGAGAAACGCTGCATCGCATAGGAGGATGGGGCTTTTTGCTTGATCCAAGCTCGTCAGGCTCAGGCTTTGACATCGGTCGGGACGGTCTGGTTGCGGCGCTCCATGCGCACGACGGTCAGGGACCGCATACGGTGCTGACCGAAATGGCCGGGCGGGTGCTGGGTTGCCCGCCGTGGGAGGCCATTCCTCGCATATATGCGGGGGGACGAAGCTATATCGCCACCTTTGCCGGAGCGGTCTTCAGCGGCGCAGAGGACGGCGACGAGGTCTGCCGCGACATAATCAGCCGTAACTGTCTGGGGCTTTGCTCTATGTTGAGGGCGGCCACCGGGTATCTTGAACCGCCCTTCACCGTCGCGCTGGGCGGCGGAATACTGACACATTATCCCGTCTACGTCGAGCAGCTGCGCACACTGGCTCCGGAGGGACTGGAGCTTAAGGTAATGGAGCTCCCTGCTGTGTGCGGTGCCGCCAAGGAAGCCATTTACCGCGCGGGAGATACCGTCCCGGCCGATTTTGCAGTCAATTTCACCGAAAGTTGGAGTAAAATCCGCTGAGCGCTTGACAAATTGAATAAAATGATGTAAAATTGTTCTACAGTAACATACTGGTAAATCAGGCAAACAAGGAAAGGATCTTGCTATGAAAAGATTGATCACTCTGGCGCTGGCGATTCTCATGGTGCTGGCTGTTCTGTGCTCCTGCGCCAACAACACCGATAATCCCGCAGACACCACAACGGTCAACAACAATGACCCTGCTACCACCACCTCTGCCAACAATGCCTCAGACACGACCGACAAATATGATGTAATCAGCACCCTTCCCGAGCTCGACTATAAGGACGATGTTGTAACGATCATCAGCCGCGGCCGTTCATGGTGTAAGGACGAAGTGTCGGTTACCGACCAAACCGGAGAGGCCATAAACGACGCAATTTATAACCGCAATCTTGCAGTTGAAGACCGTATTCACATCAAAATAAACAACATTATGACAAGCGGGACCGATAACTACGAGATTTCCGAAACCATCCGCACTCAGGTGACATCAGGAACCAAAGAGTACGATCTGCTGGCCAACAGCGTGTACGCCTCAATAATGTACACCGGCGACAACCTTTTCGCCAACCTGCTTGAATGTGAGCTGTTGGATCTTGAGCAGAAATATTGGGCACAGGGCTTCAACGAAGCCGCGTCAATCGGAAATGCACAGTATTTCGCCACCGGCGCTATCTGCCTGTCTACATACCGCTTCATTTTTGCGACCTTCTTCAACCGCAATATGTTTGAATCCAACGGAATTGAGTTCCCGTATAAAGTGGTCGAGGACGGAAAATGGACGCTGGATTATCAGTATGAGATAAGCTCAAATGTTTATCATGACGTAAACGGTGACGGCGTGCGCGATATTGATGATGTCTACGGCTTTGTCACAAACTATGATATGATCGGCGTTGACACCTATTGGTCATCCTGTAAGCTGCCCATACTCACCAAAACCGAAGACAACTGGCTGCAATATTCCATGGACGTTGACCGTTTGGCCAATGCCGTGACCAAGATAAATCACCTCATTTGGGATAACCCCGGTGCATTCGGTGTCAAGCATGAAGCGAACGACAGCGAGCAGGAGACCATCGCCGCTATGTTCGCCAATGATAAGGCTGCCATGGTTACTCTTCGCCTGATCGAGGCCGAGAGCGGCAACCTCAAAAACATGCAGAGCGACTACGGTATAGTTCCCATCCCCAAGCTGGACGAAGCTCAGGATAATTATTACAGCTACGCACATGACACTGTGACTGCCTATGCTATCCCCAGCAATATTATCGATGACCGCCTGCAGGAAATGGGTGCGGTTATGGAAGCAATGGCCGCCGAGAGCTACCGGACGGTAGTCCCCGCCTACTACGAGGTCACGCTGAAGGATAAATACTGCAACGACCCTGAATCCAAAGAGATGCTCGACCGCATAATCGACTGCTTCTTCATTGATGCCGGCGTGCTGTATACCAAAACCATCAGCTCGGTACACCAAAAAATGCGTACATTTATCGGAACAAATTCCAACAACGTTGCGTCACAGATGAAAGTGCTTGCTCGTGTCGTCCCGACTCAGCTTGAAAAAATGCTTGACGGTATTCGTAATATTCAGGAAAGAAACGGCTGACAATATACTTTAACAAAACATAAAATCCCCCGCCGGGATAATCGGGAGCATTCGTAAAACAGTTTCAGTCCCGGCAGTAATGTCTGCCGGGACTGTTCTTGTATAAATTGAAGCCGTATGATATGATTAAACAGACCGATAAACTTGAATAGGTCGAATAGATAATAATTTATGGAGGTTGTAATGGTAAGAATAGCAACTGTAAATGATGCGGAGCAATTAAACATCTTAAACAACGAATTTAATGGTGAGGGCGATACAAGCATAGACAATATTAGAAATTCCCTTATGAATAATAAACAGGAAGTTGTTATCGTTGCTGATGAAGATGATATGTTAGTTGGATTTGTTTGTGTTCAGCTTAAAAAATCGTTCTGCTATGATGAATATATGCCTGAAATTACAGAAGTGTATGTTAAACCAGCATACAGAAAAAGAGGCTTAGCGAGTGAGATGATTACTTTTGCAGAGGCTTATTGCAGTAAGAATTATCCACTTGACAAATATGAACTTCTAACAGGACAAGAAAATCTTGTTGCACAAACTGTATATAATAAACTTGGATATGTAGATGATAATGAACTTCATTTATCAAAAAGAGTGAAGAAGTAAGTCAAATTAAGATTTGTCGAACTGATACTAAGGGCGCACTTCTATACGGGTTAAACCCGTATGTGCGCTCTGCGAGACCGAACAGCTCGGCCCCCTGAATATCTGGGGTGCGTCACTGCGTTCCGTACAAGGGGATCCATCCCTTGCGCCGCTATGCGGCTATCCTTACATGAAAAAAGGCGTGATCACTTTCGTCACGCCTTTTGCCTATTTAACTGTCTTACGAACACCCCGCTAAAAACCGGCGGGGGATTTTCGCGCTCGTGCTGAGCGCGCCCCCCTCGACACGGGGCGCTGCCCCGGGCCCTGAATTACCGGGGCGCTGCCCCGGGCCCCCGCCCGAGTTTTTCACGG
>URHI01000139.1 GCA_900547565.1 uncultured Eubacteriales bacterium
GGGGTTCGAACCCGAGACCTCTGCGTTGCGAACGCAGCGCTCTACCAACTGAGCTATATCCCCGTGCTTGCAACGGGGATATTATATCACAAATTTTCACTGTAAACAATAGTTTTTTGAAAAATTCCCAAATTATTTTATGAATTCACTTGTCAAGCACCGGATAATCATTACTCTGTCCGGACGTTGGTTATTTTGCAGACTCTGACATTGGGCACGGCGATTTTATTGAAGTGGAGGCTGTATGTATACATTTTTTGAAAAAAGTCATCTTAAAAAATGCGGTGCCGATGTGCTTGACTGCCTTGGTGTATCTGAGTTTTTATACGATGCTAAAACAGACATTTCGGAGTATTTTACTGATGATATTGACATGCTTCGTCAGCGAAGTATTATTTTCGTAGATATACTGAGAGTTCCCGGGTTGTTTGAGGTTCTTGAAAAAATAACCAAACAGCTGTCAGATATTTCTGAAATACTGCGCTGTGAGTCTGACATAGGGGATAAGGAGCGCTCTATTTTCAGTGTCAAGCAGCCACAGCCGTATTTCGAAGTGATCGACGAGACGTAATCATTTTATGAGACGCTTTATGGTAGCGGTAGGACTGGCGCAGGTACTGGCTCAGCTCGGTTTGCTGATACCGGCACAAAACATTGAGATAAGCCCGGTGGATCATATTTTTGTGCATTTCCCCAAATATCCACCGGGGGTAGCATGGGACGGCTTGAGGACGAGTGTGTGCGTGTAAGCGCAATTTTCGGAACAATAAATGCCCACAGTCTGTGCCTGTTTGATGAAACATTTTCTTCAACAGAATCCGAGGAGGGCTGTTTGCTCGCTTTTGAGATACTGCGTGCTATGGAAAGCTACGGAGCACGTACAATTATAGAAACTTATTTTCACAACATCATCAGTATGATAACGCAAGCGAAGGCCGAGGGAGCTTGCTCAGAATTTGATTTTTTGTGCGCCGGGATATCCCCGAGGGAAAACGCAGGACCTACCGCATAACACGCTCGACCCCCGAAGGGCGGAGCTATGCAGCAGAGATTGCAGACAAATACGGCCTTTCGTATGACAAGCTAATTCAGAACGGCAAAAGATAAGAGTATGCTTATTGCTAAAGTGAGGGCAATTTCGCCCTCACTTTTATATACAGCATCACAAATCAAAAAAACACTCAGGATTGTTGCCTTACAGCTTCATATTTGGGCAGTGGATCGCGAAGCTTTCTGAATGTGGAGACTATAAGTATCACAGCTATGGCAAATGTCAGTATATCGGCCACGGGCATGGAATAAAGTACACCGTCAAGACCCCAGAAGCGGGGAAGCAGTAACGCAAATCCGACACCGAAGACTATTTCTCGCGTCATTGAGAGCTCTGTCGATGCTACAGCCTTGCCCATAGCCTGAAGGAAAATGAAGGTTGCTTTGTTTACGCAGGCAAATATCATCATGGACAGATATATCCTGAATGCCCGGATGCCGAAGTCGGTGTAATACGAGCTTTCATTTGCCGCACCGAACACTGCAAGCAGCTGACGCGGAAACAGTTCTACGATCAGTGTCGCCACGGCTCCTGTTGCGGCCTCAGCCGCCAGAAGCCTGATAAACAGCGCACGTACGCGGTCACGTCTGCCGGCACCTATGTTGAAGCCAACTATGGGTATACAACCGGCTGCCATGCCGACGCAAACCGATATGACGATCTGAAAGATCTTCATTACAATTCCGACGACGGCCATAGGAATTTGTGCGTATTGCACTTGGCCGAATATTTCGTCCAGCGCCCCGTATTTGTGTATCATGTTGTTGGTTGCAGCCATAGCAGCCACAAGTGAAATCTGTGAAAGAAAGCTGCATATTCCAAGTGCCAGAGTGCGTCCGATGACGTGCCGGTCCGGTATAAAGTTATGTCGGTGTATAGTGACCACACGTGTGTGGAACAAATACCACATTGCTATCGCCGCGGTTGCAGCCTGCCCCATTACAGTGGCTATGGCGGCGCCCATCATGCCCCAACGTAAGACAAAGATAAAGATCGGGTCAAGAACGATGTTGATAGCCGCGCCGGTCAGTGTTGACAGCATGGCAAAGCGCGGATTTCCGTCGGCTCGAATTATCGGATTCATAGCCTGGCCGAACATGTAAAACGGTATGCCCAGTGCGATATAGAAAAGATACTCGCGCGACAGACGGAATGTTTCGTCGTTGACGCGACCGCCGAATGCAGTGATGAGCGCGTCGCCGAATATAAGATAGGCGGCACATATGACAGCACCCGATACTACGGTCAGTACCACCGCGTTACCGACACTTTGGGATGCGCGGTCAGCATGTTTTTGACCGAGATTTATGCTGACGAAAGCACAGCAGCCGTCACCTATCATGACAGAGACAGCCAGTGCTATTACGGTCAGCGGAAATACCACTGTGTTTGCGGCGTTGCCGTATGAGCCGAGGTAGTCAGCATTGGCAATGAATATCTGGTCGACTATGTTGTACAGCGCTCCTACGAGAAGTGATATCAGGCATGGAATTGCATAGCTGCACATGAGTTTTCCGACAGGCGCGTCGGCAAGATGAGATTGATTTTGTTGCATTATATACCCTCCGTGATTGCAAAAAAAATAATGCGTAAGCCCATAATCTGGACTTACGCATTTCGCAACTCGATATTGAAATTATAGCATTATTTTGCCGGAAAGTCAAGTCTGACACGGCAAATTTTTTATTTCTGTCCGTTAAAGGGAGACAGAGCGCGTTCAAGTATCCCGTGCATTTTTGCTATGGCAACGCCGTAGTTGGTAAACGGAATCCCCGTGTTGACCGCGCGGCGTATACGGGATACCATTTCACGTTCATTGAGCATACAACCGCCGCAGTGCACCACAAGCGCAAAACGTGACAGCTCGTCCGGGAATTCTCCGCCTGATGTGAACTCAAAATTCAGCTCACGGCCGGTATAGCTGCGTATCCAGCCGGGCAATTTGACGGTGCCGATATCATTGCATTGGCGGTGATGCGTGCAGCCTTCAGAGATAAGTACGGTGTCTCCGTCGTGCAGCTTGTCAAGCATATTTGCCCCACTCACTTCCACTTCAAGGTCGCCCTTGTAACGGGCAAACAGTATTGAGAACGAGGTGAGCGGTACCGATGGCGGTACGATTTTGCTGACTTTGCCAAACGCCTGAGAGTCAGTAATGACCATGCGCGGAGGTGCCGGAAGCATGGCGAGTGCTTCGGCAAGCTCTGTTTCCTTGACTACGATATTTATGGCATCATGGTCAAGCACATCACGTATCATCTGCTGCTGAGGCAGTATCATGCGCCCCTTGGGAGCCGATTCGTCAATAGGGGTGACCAGTATGACCACATCCTTCGGTGAGAGCAGGTCGCCGACCAGCACTTTTGGCGGCGCGGACTGTCCGGCCATGCGGCCGAGCATTTGCTTTAACTCATAAATGTTTGTGCCGTCGGCGGCGCTGACATATATCTGATGCGGTTCAGGTTCATGTTGCTCTGACAGTAGATCGCACTTGTTAAGCGCTATGATATAGGGAATATCGCGCTCGTCGAACAGACGGCACAGCTCATGGTCGGCTGTCTGCATGCCGCGCACTGCGTCGACAACCAGCACGGCAATGTCTGTTTTGCTCAGCATCTGGCGTGCACGCTTGACCCTCATTTCACCAAGCGTCCCTTCGTCATCGATGCCAGGTGTGTCTATTATGACTACCGGACCCAGCGGCAACAGCTCCATGGCCTTCTGCACCGGGTCGGTAGTGGTCCCTTTGACTTCCGATACAAGCGACAGCTGTTGTCCCGTCACGGCATTTACAACACTGGATTTGCCTGCGTTGCGCAATCCGAAAAATCCTATGTGCAGACGTTCGGCAGACGGCGTATCATTGAGTGACATATGGAAAAATCCTCCCTTCAGGCGTTGTATATCAGCCGTTGTAGTCGATGTTTCCTGCCGCGGAAATGGGTGCGAATATGGAATCCACCTGCTCGCGTGTCAGTTCAACTCCGAACACTGTTTTGTAGTATTCAACGGCTTGGGCTGTGATGTCGATATCACTGAACAGCTCGGGATATACAGCTTTGGCCAGCCACAGCAGAGTTATCGGCGTGTCTACCCCGGGCGTGTAACTGCGGTACATTCCGAGCGGCATTTTGTACACTTGGCGGTTGACTACAGCATCAATTCCGCTCCAGTCGTAGGTGCCGATCTTGTTTTCATACAGGTCATCGGGCTGTGCAGAGGTAAAGTTGGTTATGAATACCACACCGGGGTTCCAGTTGTAGATCTGTTCGAGATTTACCGCGACCGAGTTATCCTTTTCAAGCTCTTCGGCTACATTGACAGCTCCGATCGCCTCTGCCCACCATTCGCCGAAAAACTGCTTGCCTGAGGTCAGTATGCTGCTGTCATTA
>URHI01000140.1 GCA_900547565.1 uncultured Eubacteriales bacterium
TGAGCTCTCTCAATTTCGCCTTGCGAAATTGATGATTTTGCGGCGGCGTGCGGCAGGGAAGCGCCCGCGGCGGACACGGCCGCAAAATGGAGTTCAAAATCTCTCCGTGCCGGGTGAGGGGCATTCGAAGAATGCCCGTTTGTTTTTGGAAGGTGCTGCACGATTTGAGCTCTCTCAATTTCGCCTTGCGAAATTGATGATTTTGCGGCGGCGTGCGGCAATTGAGGCTGATGTTTAGAAATTATATTTATGCCCTATAATAATCATAAACGAGGCGGCTGCGTAGATCATATCTGAAGTGCGCCGCCGGAAAAAGCAATATCGGACGGAGGTAGCATTATGTGCACAGCAGCGACGTATAAAACAAAGGATTTTTATTTTGGCAGAACTCTGGACTATGAGTTTTCCTACGGCGATGAAGTTACAATAACACCGCGTAACTATCAGTTTTCATTCCGTAATATGGGAACAGTCATAACTCACTATGCAATGATAGGCATGGCATATGTTGCAGGGGATTATCCGCTGTATTATGACGCAGTCAATGAAAAGGGACTTGGCATTGCCGGATTGAATTTTGTTGGAAATGCAGAGTACAGCGAAAGTGTGCCGGATAAAAACAACATTGCGCAGTTTGAATTTATTCCGTGGATCCTCGGCCAGTGCGATTCAGTGAGACAAGCGAAAGCCCTGCTGGAAAACATCAATCTCATCAATACTCCCTTCAGCAAGGAGCTGCCTTTGGCGCAGCTTCATTGGTTGATTGCCGACCGTGATGAGGCCATAACGGTGGAATCGGTAAAGGAAGGTATCAAAGTATATCAGAATCCGGTGGGTGTTTTAACCAACAATCCGCCATTTGACAAGCAGCTGTTTCAGCTCAACAATTATATGAATCTATCTCCGAAGTCTCCGCAGAATAATTTTGCAGCTCAGCTTCCGTTGCACACCTACAGCCGTGGAATGGGTGCGTTAGGACTTCCGGGAGATCTGTCCTCCCAATCCCGGTTTGTCAGGGTTGCTTTTGTAAAAATGAACTCGGTTTCCGGCGATTCGGAAACCGAAAGTGTCAGTCAGTTTTTCCACATTATGGGCTCGGTCGATCAGCAAAGAGGCTGCTGCGATCTCGGGGAGGGGAAGTTTGAGATCACAATTTATACCTCCTGCTGTAATGCCGACAAGGGGATCTACTACTATACAACGTATGACAATCATCAGATCACGGCAGTGGATATGCACAGAGAGTATGTTGACGGCACCGCTTTAATACGTTATCCGCTCATCAAAGAAGAGCAGATCAGATTTCAAAACTAAGCTACGGACGGGTCATGCACGATTTTCAGCACAGCTCATAAGCTATGCGCGGAGTTCCGTCATAAACGTATATTATCCCGCACCGGCGGAAACCGCATTGCTCAATCACATGCTGCATTATAATATTGTTCCGGTGCGTATCTATGCGCAGATGTCCTGTGCGCGCCCGGCAATAGTCAAACACCTGCCGGAATATTCCGTGCACCTGCCCGTCACTCGCTACGCGGTGTATGGTTGCGTATTCGCTGTCGGACAGCCATTCTCCGTCCTCGATGTACGTATATGTTTCGTCCGGGCCGCTTATCAGGGCAAAAGCACCGTGGATCTTGCCGTCCTGCTCAACCACATATAGATTGCCGTTCAGTATGTCATTGTCGAGCAGTGAACGTTGCGGATATCCGTTTGCCCACTGACCCGCATTTCCGTGTTCGGCCATGAACTTACGCGCACAGGCGTAAACCCGCATTATCTGGGGCATGTCACACGGTACGGCACGGCGGATTTCTGTTTTACACATCTGGTTCTCCTTGAGTGTTCAATGATTTATACATTATATCACAAAACCGCCCCCAAGGCAATAATTGCGGAGGCGGTTTTGAGTTTTTGCACCGTTTTTTGAATCTTTAAGAAATCTTCATATCTTCCCCCTTGTTTCTTAATACATAATAATGTTATAATGTAGGTACAACACACGGAGGTGGAGCCATGTACAACATTTTAATATGTGATGACGAGCGTCCCATAGTAGAGGCGCTGAAAATATATCTTTCGGACAGCGAGTACAGACTGCTTGAGGCATATGACGGTGACAGTGCGATCCGTGCGGTTTCGGAAAACGAGGTCCATCTTGTGCTGCTTGATATCATGATGCCCGGCCGGGACGGTATATCGGCGCTGGCGGCAATACGCCGTGTGAGTAATGTTCCGGTCATACTGCTCAGCGCCAAGAGTGAGGATTCTGACATCATACTCGGGCTTGACATAGGTGCCGATGATTACATAACAAAGCCTTTCAAACCGGCAGAGGTGGTTGCTCGTGTGCGGTCACAGCTCCGGCGCTATATGCAGTTGGGAAGCGGAACGCAGCGTCCGTCGGTGCTGGTGTGCGGCGGAATTGAGCTTGACACCGAACAGCACACCGTCACACTGGACGGACAGCCGGTGGCGCTGACACCGACAGAGTACGGCATACTCAGTCTGCTCATGCAAAACCCCGGCCGTGTGTTCTCGCCCGACGAAATATACCGCCAGGTGTGGCATGATCTGCCGTTTGGCAGTGAAAACACGGTTGCGGTTCACATATGCAATCTGCGGAGCAAGCTGGAAATTGATCCCGGTACACCGCGTTATCTGCGCGTGGTATGGGGACAGGGCTATAAGATCCAGGGGGGACGGTCATGAAAAAGCTTATGAACAGCCCCGCTGCCAAGGTCGGGGCGATAATACTTCTTGTGCTTATGCTGTGGGTATGCTTTGCCGGTGTATTTGCGGCGGTATATATGATCACTGAGAACATATATCTGTCACCGTCGTTGGCGCTGCAGGAAACGCTGTCGTCCCGTGCATACCATGATGCGTATGCAATAGCCTCACAATGCTATTATTCGGGCAATGCAGAGTTCCCGCAAGGAAATATGACATATGACGTTTACTGTAATAATGAGCTGGTGCAATCCAATGTTACGACAGATCGCGACAGTTATCCCACGGGCTGCCGTTTTACCGTTGAACTGACCATGAGCAATTATGACATATACACAGTCGACATGTTTCTTGACCCGGATATGCCGCAGAACGATGTATATATGATGCTGTCGCGTATGTTTGACATTGTTTACAGTCTGCGTTATTCGGTGTATTTCATTGTGCTGGCGGCCCTGATTGCCGGCGTATTTCTCAGCGTGTTCCTGGCCTGTGCCGCCGGACACCGCGCCGGGACCGACAGACTGGGCGGAGCGCTCAGCCGCATACCGTTTGATATTGAAACGGCGGCGGTGGCGCTGGCTGTGTTTTTGGGCTTGGGAGTGTTATTTGAACTGAATTCGTCGGAAATAGGTCTGTTTGCCGTTGCGCTGGTGCTTGTCGGCAGTGCGATAGCAGTTATAGTCATACTTTATTGTATGAGCCTTGCCCTGCGCATCAAGCAGGGCACACTGATACGCGGCACGCTTATTTACAAATGTCTGCGCTGGTTAGGCCATATACTGCGCGCCCTGGGACGCGGCATTGTGGCCCTGTTCCGTGCGGTGCCGTTGGTATGGCGTACGGCGCTTTGCTGTTGCGGCGTCGGACTGTGGCTGATAATGATCGTTTTGCTTGATGGCATAGGCAGCCGTGCTGTATTAATGTTTGGTACGGTGGGGCTGATATCGGTGTTTGCGGTGTATTACGCCACCATGCTCAGGCGGCTTGAGCTGGCAGCCGGGCGTATGGCAAAGGGTGAGCTTGAACAGAGTGTGAACCTGTCCAACATGACAGGCAGCTTGCGCCGTACGGGCGAGAGCCTTAACAGCATTTCAGTAGGCATGAGCGCCGCGGTTGATGAGCGTATGCGAAGCGAGCGCTTCAAGACCGAGCTGATAACCAATGTTTCACATGACCTCAAAACACCGCTGACATCTATAATAAACTATTCCGACCTTATTGCGCGTGAGACGACCGACAACGAAAACATAAAAAAGTATTCTGCCGAACTTACACGCCAGTCGGAGCGGCTCAAAAAGCTGATCATCGAGCTGGTGGAAGCGTCCAAGGCGGCGACTGGCAGTATAGAGCTTGACATGGCGCCCTGCGAGCTGAACGTATTGCTTACGCAGGCGGTGGGAGAGTACCAGCAAAAGCTGGCAGACAACGACCTGACTATGGTCAGCAGTATTCCGCATGACAACATACGCATTATCGCAGACGCTCCCCGGCTGTGGCGTGTGCTTGACAACCTGATCGGAAATGCACTCAAATATTCACATCCTGGCACGCGCGTATACCTCAGCCTGACACGTGAGG
>URHI01000141.1 GCA_900547565.1 uncultured Eubacteriales bacterium
CAGAAAGTCTTGCATACGCAAGCCTTTGGGCTTCGCGGAGTGTACGGATACAATCGTTTTTCATTTGACCCTGTTTTAGCGGTTCCTATTTGAAATTCATAGCCGGGCAGAGGTTTTTTAGAGATTATTTTTTTACATAGGAGAAATACATATATGAACATCATTTTGGCCCCCGATTCATTCAAGGGGACGCTGAGTGCACGGCAGGTGTGCGAAATTATGGCTGAGGAGCTTACTGCGGTCTTTCCCGACTGCCGGATAACCTCAATTCCCGTGGCAGACGGAGGAGGGGGAACCGTAGAGTGCTTTGTCACCGCGCTGGGCGGTGATGTCGTACATACACGTGTGTCAGGACCGTATTTTGAGCCGGTTGACGGTTTTTACGGTATAATCAATGACCATCTCGGCCGTCGTACCGCAGTTATTGAAATGGCAGCTGCCGCCGGGCTTCCGCTGGCAGAGTCCACGGAGCGGGGAAGTGATCCGTGTCTGACAACTACATACGGTGTCGGCGAGCTGATACTTGATGCCGTAAAGCATGATTGCCGCCGTGTCATCATGGGACTTGGTGGCAGCTGTACCACGGATGGAGGTTGCGGAATGGCCGCGGCAGTCGGCGTTAAGTTCTATGATGCTGACGGCAACAGCTTTGTTCCGGTTGGTGGGACCATGGAAAAGGTTGTCCGTATCGATATGTCCGGCAAGGATAATATGCTTGATGGGGTTGAGTTTGTCACGATGTGTGATGTGGACAACCCTATGTACGGACCTGCCGGAGCAGCATACGTTTTCGCGCCGCAGAAGGGAGCCGATGCCGTTGCAGTTGAGCGCCTCGACGCAGGATTGAGATCGCTGTGCGGGGTTATGGAAGCCGAGCTCGGCGTACAGCTGTCAGAGCTTGCCGGTGGCGGAGCCGCCGGAGGACTTGGTGCCGGCATGCTGGCCTTTCTCGGCGCTACACCCACGCGTGGAATTGACGTGGTGCTTGATACGGTAGGGTTTGATACGGCAGTGAAAAATGCGGATTTCGTATTCACAGGAGAAGGAAAAATGGACAGTCAGAGTGTACGCGGCAAGGTTATTTCAGGAGTTGCGAGACGTGCTGCGGCTGCCGGTGTTGCCGTGATTGCCGTAGTCGGCGATGCCGCGCCCGGTTCGGAGCAGATGCTCGATTCCGGTGTGACTGCCATATTCTCTAATAACCGTCTTGCCCTGCCGTTTGAAAAAGTAAAAGCGCACAGCGGTGATAATATGCACTTTGTCATGAAGAATATTGCGCGGCTTATAAAGGCAACCAGAGTATGACGCAAAAGATCTGCATCGCTTAAGCGAAAACAGTGTATCTAATTTAGATGCATTTTATGTATATGTGATATAGAATGTCACGCATAATAAAAGCTCCGGGATAAAACTCCCGGAACTTTTATTTCTTGTTATTTTGCGATAACCTTCATGAAGCTCTTTTTTCCACGTCTGAATATGACACCTTCGGCAAGCTCGGCTTGGGTGTAGCTGGCGCGCGTGTCTGTGACCTTTTGCTCTCCTGCGCTTACGCCGCCCTGCTCGACTGCCCGTCTTGCTTCCGATCGGGAAGGAACCAGCTTGGTCCTGACCAGTATTGACAGTATGTCGATCGCACCGTCGGTGAAGTCGGCATCGTTAAGCTCCACAGTGGGAACGTCTGCTGCTCCGCCCGCGCCAAACAGTGCTTTTGCACCGGCCTGAGCCTTTTTGGCTTGTTCTTCTCCGTGAACCATGCTGGTAAGCTCATAGGCGAGAATTTCCTTGGCGTGGTTGAGCTGTGCGCCCTGCCAGTTATTCATCTCCTCGATCTGTTCGATCGGCAGGAATGTCAGCATGCGGATACACTTGAGAACGTCCGCATCACCGACGTTGCGCCAGTATTGATAGAAGTCATACGGAGTCGTCTTGTCGGCATCAAGCCATACTGCATTGCCTGCGGTCTTGCCCATTTTTTTGCCGTTTGAGTCTGTCAGCAGTGTGATAGTCATGGCATGAGCATCCTTGCCCAGCTTGCGGCGGATAAGCTCGGTTCCGCCCAGCATGTTTGACCACTGGTCGTCTCCTCCGAACTGCATGTTGCAGCCGTAATGCTGGAACATATAGTAAAAGTCATATGACTGCATGATCATATAATTGAATTCGAGGAAGGACAATCCTTTCTCCATGCGCTGCTTATAGCACTCGGCTCTGAGCATATTGTTGACCGAGAAGCAGGCACCGACCTCGCGCAGAAGGTCAACGTAATTGAGATTCAACAGCCAGTCGGCATTGTTTATCATCATGGCCTTGCCGTCGCCAAAATCGATGAAACGTTCCATCTGACGTTTGAAGCATTCTGCGTTGTGCTCAATATCCTCTTTTGTCAGCATTTTGCGCATATCCGTACGCCCGGAGGGGTCACCGATCATGGTTGTGCCGCCGCCGATGAGAGCGATAGGCTTGTTCCCTGCCATTTGCAGACGCTTCATAAGCGTAAGCGCCATGAAATGACCGGCCGTCAGGCTGTCGGCAGTGCAGTCAAAGCCGATATAAAATGTCGCCTTGCCGTTATTGATCATTTCCTTGATCTGTTGTTCGTCGGTAACCTGGGCTATAAGACCGCGGGCTACCAGCTCGTCATAAATTGTCATCGGTATTGATATCCTTTCGGGATTATTATTCATTGATTTACATTGTACCACACTCTCCGCCGTTTTGCAAGGGGAATGTAAAAAATATCCCCCGCGCATGTTGTGCGCGGGGAAGTGCGGGTTTATTGCGGCTTTTCAAGCATTTCTCGCGAGATCGTAAGGCGTCCGTCCTGTGTGCGTGCCGACCATATTATGTGGCGGGGGCACTTTGATACGCATGCGCCGCAGTCGATGCACATATCGTAGTCAATGGCAGCAAGTGCTCCGTTGACCTTGATCGCGCCGGTGGGGCAGTTCTTTTCGCACAGGTGACAGCCTATGCAGCCAACCTGACACTGCTTGCGTGTGACCGCGCCCTTGTCAGCTGACTTACAGCCGACCCAGTGCGCACTGTCGTAAGGAATAAGTTTTATTATGCTTTTGGGACAGGTAGCAACGCACACGCCGCAACCGCGGCATTTTCGGTAATCAACTACGGCAACGCCGTCAATTACCGAGATAGCTTCAAACGGGCAGGCGTCAACGCAGGTGCCGAGCCCGATACAGCCATCAGGGCACAGCTTGTCGCCACCGCCCAGCTTAGCCGCTGCGATGCAGTCGGCAGCGCCTTCATATACATATTTTTTGGTGGTCAGCTCATGCGTGCCTGAGCACATGACCTGTGCTCTCATGCGAGCGGTCCGGCTGACTGTGACGCCCATTATTTCAGCAACAGCCTGAGCGACCTCGTTTCCGCCGACTGTGCATGAATTGGGTTTGGCAGTGCCGTTTACAATCGCCTCGGCAAGTGCCGCGCAACCGGAATAACCGCAGCCGCCGCAGTTGGCTCCCGGCAGTTTTTCGGTTATTGCGGGTATGCGCTCGTCAACCTTGACGGCGAAGACCTTTGAAGCTATTGCAAGCAATATTCCGAACAAAAGGCCGAGACCTGCAAGTATTGCGATCGGGATAATAATCTGTGTCATATTTACTGCCCCCTCAGGTGAAGCTGATACCGGAAAATCCGGCAAATGCCATTGCAAGCAATCCGGCGGCGATAAGCGTCAGCGGAAAGCCGCGGAAGGAACGGGGAGCCGCGTCGTAATCTATACGTGCACGCAGTCCGGCAAACACGACAATGGCCAGTGTGAAGCCGAGCGCGGCGGCAAAGCCGAAGCAGACCGACTCAATAAAGTTGTAACCGTTCTGAATGTTGACCAGCGCCGCACCGAGTACAGCGCAGTTGGTGGTGATGAGCGGCAGGAATATTCCCATTGCGCTGTACAGCGCGGGAATGAACTTACGCAGGAACATTTCAATAAACTGAACCAGCGCCGCGATCACAAGAATAAAGGCTACGGTTTTAAGGTACTCAAGTCCGAACGGTTCCAGTAGCAGGTAGTACACGCACCATGTCACCGCGCTGGACAGCGTCATAACGAAGGTTACAGCCATACCCATTCCGAGTGCGGTATCGGGCTTTTCCGATACTCCGAGGAACGGACAGCAGCCGTAGAATTTTGAGAAAATGAAGTTTTCGACGATCATGGCGCCGAACATCATCAGAAGCACTTGTCCGAAGGTCATTTGTTGTCCTCCTTATTGTCTGTAGCGGCAGGGCTTTCAGCGACTGAGCCGCCCGGGATGATATCCGAATCTGCCTGGATACCGTTCTGAGCAGCGG
>URHI01000142.1 GCA_900547565.1 uncultured Eubacteriales bacterium
GGAGCCTCAAATGCCGACCGCCGAACAGTTTGATGTCGCCGACGACGCCCGTGACTTCCGTCAGGCATACCGCAAGGCTCACAGCACTATAAACAAAGCATAAGGAGGGACATGTAATATGAAGCTCGACAGAATTATCGCAGTCAGAAACAACAAAACAGTCTACCGTGACGGCGACCTTTGCATGAAGGTGTTCGACGCCACATATTCCAAGGCCGACGTGCTCAACGAGGCGCTCAATCAGGCGCGCGTCGAGCAGACCGGACTGAACATCCCCAAAATACGCGAGGTCACTGTCATAGACGGCAAGTGGACAATAGTCACCGACTACATCAAGGGCAAAACACTTGCCCAACTGATGCAGGAAAACCCCGATAAAAAAGACGAATTTCTTGAAAAATTCGTCGATCTGCAGCTCGAGGTGCAGGCAAAAAACTGTCCTCTGCTCACCAAGCTGCGCGACAAAATGAACCGCAAGATCAGCGAAACCGATTTTGACGCCACCACGCGCTACGACCTGCATACCCGACTTGACGCTATGCCGCACCATCATAAGCTGTGCCACGGCGACTTCAACCCCTCCAACATTATTATCACAGACGACGGCGAGGCATATATCCTTGACTGGTCACACGCAACACAGGGCAACGCCTCGGCAGATGCCGCCCGAACCTATCTGCTGTTCTGGCTGAACGGCGACATCGACGGCGCCGAAAAATATCTTGAGCTGTTCTGCGTCAAAAGCAACACCGCCAAGCAGTATGTTCAGAAGTGGATGCCCATTGTCGCCGCCTCACAGTCGGTCAAGGGCAACGAAAAAGAGCGCGAGTTCCTCCACAGCTGGGTGAACGTCGTCGACTACGATTAAAGGAGAAAAATAATGAAAGTAACAGTTTGCATCGGATCTTCCTGTCACATCAAGGGCTCACGTCAGGTAGTGGAGGGACTGCAGTACCTCATCAACAAAAACGGCCTTGGCGACAAGGTGGAGCTGGGCGGAACCTTCTGCATGGGCAGATGCCAGGAGGGCGTCTGCGTAACGGTTGATGATGTCTTTCACTCGGTTTCTCCGGACACCGTAAATGAATTCTTCGAAAAGGAAATCAAGGCGCGTGTATGATATTCGTTGAAGTTTGCGTCGGTAGCTCATGTCACCTGAAGGGAGCGCCGCAGATCGTGGAGTTGCTTCAGAAAAAAATCGCGGACGAGCAGCTCGATGACGATATCATTCTGAGCGGCAGCTTCTGTACCGGAAAATGCAACCGCATCGGCGTGACCATCACTGTAGGTGACAACATATATACCGGCGTCACTCCCGAGTCATTCTCCGACTTCTGGCGTGACAATATACTTCCGGCACTGGAACGCTCCAAGGAGGCATGAGTATGGTAAGCTGTCTTACGCTAAAAAAATCAAACTGTAAAAACTGCTATAAATGTATCCGCCACTGCCCGGTGAAGTCGATACGCTTTTCAGGCAACCAGGCGCACATTATAGAAGATGAATGTATTCTTTGCGGACAGTGCTTCGTTGTTTGCCCGCAGAATGCCAAGCAGATCGTAGACGAAACCGAAAAGGTCAAGGTGCTTATTCAGTCGGGGGACCCGGTTTATGTCAGCATCGCGCCATCCTTCATAGCAAACTACCGCGGCGTGGGCATTGAAGGAATGAGGCGGGCGCTGCGGCAGCTGGGCTTTGCCGACGTTGAGGAAACTGCGCTCGGAGCGACCGTAGTAAAAACCGAGTACGATAAAATGCTCTCGGACGGTACACGCGATGTGGTCATATCTTCCTGCTGCCACTCAATAAACCTGCTTATCGAAAAGTACTTTCCGTCGGTGCTTCCCTGCCTTGCCGACATTCTCTCACCCATGCAGGCACACTGCACAAGCATAAAAAAGCGCTTCCCCGGCGCAAAAACCGTGTTCATCGGCCCCTGCGTTTCCAAAAAGGACGAGGCACAGCGCTATGAAGGCATAGTCGACGCCGTGCTGACATTTGAGGAGCTGACCGAATGGCTGCGTGCCGAGCACATATCGCTTGAGCCGGACATGGACACAACCGAGCAGAGTCTCGCCCGCTTCTTCCCTACCACAGGCGGTATACTCAAGACCATGACCAAAAACGCTCCCGGCATCACATACATGGCAATTGACGGCGTTGAAAACTGCATCGCAGCGCTGCGCGAGATCGAAAAAGGCACCGTTCATAAGTGCTTTATTGAAATGTCCGCCTGCATCGGCAGCTGCGCCGGCGGACCGGTCATGGAAAAATACCACCGCGCCCCCGTCATGGACTACATGGCGGTGGCTAATTACGCCGGGGCACGTGACTTTGATGTCCCACAGCCTGACAGTCTCGAACTGAAAAAGGAGTTCATCCCGCTCGAGCTGCATACTGACCGGCCATCGGATTCCGAGATCACCGAGATACTGCGAAAAATGGGCAAGACCCGCCCCGAGGACGAGCTGAACTGTGGCTCGTGCGGCTACAACACCTGTCGTGAAAAGGCCATTGCCATATACAACGGCAAGGCTGAGATCTCCATGTGCCTGCCATACCTCAAGGACAAGGCCGAGAGCTTCTCGGACTGCATAGTCAATAACACGCCGAACGGACTGATCGTAGTCAATGACGCACTTGAGGTTCAGCAGATCAACGATGCCGCCCGCAAAATAATGAATATCCGCTACGCCTCTGATGTGCTGGGCGATCAGCTCGTACGCATACTTGACCCGGCACCGTTTCTCAAGGTGCTCGAATCCAAGCGCGGCATACGCGATATGAGAACATATCTTGCCGAGTACGGCAAATATGTCGAGCAGACAATAGTATATGACGCTACATACCATATGCTGGTGTGTATCATGCGCGACGTGACCGACGAGCAGAATGAGCGTGAGAAAAAGGAAAACATAAGCCGCCAGACGGTTGAGATCGCCGACAAGGTGGTTGACAAGCAAATGCGCATAGTGCAGGAGATCGCCTCCCTGCTCGGCGAAACTGCTGCCGAAACAAAGATCGCGCTTACCAAGCTGAAGGAGAGTATTACCGATGAATGATCTGTGCGCCGATATCGGCTACAAGAGCATCAATCATTTCGGCGAGCAGCTGTGCGGCGATCACGTTGACATTGTCGAGCAGGGCGAAAACTCCACCGTCATAGTTCTTGCCGACGGACTCGGCAGCGGTGTCAAGGCAAGTATTCTGTCAACACTTACGAGCAAAATAATCTCCACCATGATGGCCGAAGGGCTGACACTGACCGACTGCGTTGAAACTATCGCACAAACCCTTCCGATCTGCTCGGTGCGCGGCGTAGCTTACTCCACTTTTACAATTCTGCATCTTGTCGACAACCGCGAGATCGAATTGATTCAGTATGACAATCCGCTCACCATTCTCATTCGCAACGGTTCGGGCTATGATTATCCCAAGACCGAGATGAATATAGGCGGCAAAAAGATATATCAGTCGGTCATCAAGCTGCAGGAGGACGACGTTTTCGTCGCCATGAGCGACGGCTGTCCCCACGCCGGCATAGGCCTTGCCTACAACTTCGGCTGGAAGCGCGAGGACATAATAGGCTATATGGAGGCTGTCTGCGCCGGAGGGTATACCGCAAAAACGCTGTCCACCATGCTGATCGACGAGGTCAATAAGCTGTACGGCGAGCGCCCCGGCGACGACGCAACTGCCTGCGTAGTCAAAATACGCCGCCGCGTACCCATGAATCTGCTGTTCGGACCGCCGCGCGACCGCGACGACTGCAACCGCATGATGTCGCTGTTTTTCTCCAAGGAAGGCAAGCATATAGTGTGCGGCGGCACAACATCGTCCATTGCGGCAAAATATCTGGGCAAGCCGCTCAAAACCAGTCTCAGCTTTGTCCGCAGCGACGTCCCGCCGACAGCCGAGATAGAGGGTGTGGATCTCGTCACAGAGGGTGTTATCACAATAAACAAGGTGGTCGAATATGCACACGACGCGCTGGGCGAAAACAAGCTGTACGAAAAGTGGAGCTTCGGACATGACGGAGCATCTCTGATCTGCCGTATGCTGTTTGAGGAAGCTACCGACATCAACTTTTTTGTCGGCCGCGCCGTCAATCCGGCTCATCAAAACCCCGACCTTCCCATAAACTTCAACATAAAAATGAACCTGGTTGAGGATTTGTCAGGCTGTCTCAGACAAATGGGCAAGCGCATAAAGGTCAGTTATTTCTGAGGCAAATAGCGTGAAAGTTGCTTCCCTCTAAAAGTGAAATACACTTTTTCACGCACGAATTTTGCCAAGACAAAATTCACTG
>URHI01000143.1 GCA_900547565.1 uncultured Eubacteriales bacterium
GGTTTCGGCACAGCCTGCGCAGGAGCCGGAGAACTCAAGCAGGGGCTGCTTGAACTGGCTGCCCTTGACGGTAGTGTTGTTGATGATCTCGGGCTTTTCGGAAACATTCTTGACGGCATAGTCAAATACAGGCTGCTGATCAAGCTGAGTTTCGGTGCGAACCATCTCAAGCGCTCTCTTTTCGGGCTTGGTGGGGCATGCCTTTACGCAAAGCGTGCAGCCCATGCAGTCCAGCGGGCTGATGGCCATGGTGAATTTATAGTTGGTCTTGATGACGGGCTTTGCAGCAAATTTGGTCTGTGCGGGAGCTGCAGCGGCCTCCTCCTCGGTCATAGCGAAGGGACGGATTGCCGCGTGCGGGCAGACGAATGCGCACTGGTTGCACTGTATGCAGTTTTCCTCGTGCCATACGGGAACCGAAACGGCAACACCACGCTTGTCAAATGCGGCTGCGCCTTGCGGATATGTGCCGTCGGCACAGTCCTTGAAGGCGGCGACAGTCAGGGCATCACCCTGCATGCCGTTAACCGGCTTGACAATGTTGTTGACGAAATCGGCGAGATCAGCGCGCTTGTCGGTGACAGGTGCGACGGGAGCATCGTCGGGGCAGGTTGCCCATGCGTCGGGGACATTGACCTTTACGTATGCGTCAGCGCCGGCATCAATAGCGGCGTAGTTGAGGTCGACAATGGCCTGGCCCTTCTTGATATAGGACTTGTATGCCATTTTCTTCATGTACTCAATGGCCTCTGCCTTGGGCAGCACGCCGGCCAGTGAGAAGAATGCCGACTGAAGCACGGTGTTCTTGACCTTGACATTACCGATTCTGGCGGCAATGCCGGTACCGTCGATGATGTAGAAGTTGATTTTATTCTTGGCTATGTACTGCTTTACTCTTGCGGGCAGTTCACGGTCAAGCTCGGCCTCGCTCCAGGGGCAGTCGAGCAGGAACACTCCACCCGGCTTGAGGTCGGTGATCATAGTCTCGTACTTGTCGAGGTAAGCGTGGTTGTGGCAGGCGACGAAATTGGCCTTATTTATGTAATAAGGGCTCTTTATGGGCTTGTCGCCGAAGCGCAGGTGGGACACGGTGAAGCCACCGGTCTTTTTGGAGTCGTACTGGAAGTACGCCTGAATATATTTATCGGTATGGTCGCCGATGATCTTGATGGAGTTTTTGTTGGCACCGACGGTACCGTCGCCGCCCAGACCCCAGAACTTGCAGGAGATGGTACCCTTGGCCGATGTATCGGGGCACTTCTTTTCGGGCAGGGAATGACCGGTGAGGTCGTCCACGATGCCGATTGTGAAGTCGTTCTTGGGATTCTTTTTAGCCAGGTTATCAAATACTGCGAAAATGGAGGAGGGAGGTGTGTCTTTGGAACCGAGGCCGTAGCGTCCGCCGACGATCTGTGCGTCAACGCCCTGACGCGCCAGAGCGGTCACAACGTCGAGATACAGCGGCTCGCCGAGTGCACCGGGCTCCTTTGTACGGTCAAGAACTGCTATCTTCTTGACGGTCTTGGGCAGTGCCTCAGCCAGCTTGTCTGCGCAGAAGGGGCGGTACAGTCTTACCTTGACAAGACCGACCTTTTTACCCTTGGCGGTCAGGTAATCGATGACTTCCTCTGCCACGTCGCAGATAGAACCCATGGCGATTATGACCTGCTCGGCATCGGGGGCACCGTAGTAGTTGAACAGCTTGTAATCGGTGCCGATGAGCTTGTTGACCTTCTTCATGTATTTTTCGACTATAGCGGGCAGCTTATCGTAATAGGGGTTGCAGGCCTCTCTGTGCTGGAAGAAGATATCACCGTTTTCGGCTGAGCCGCGGAGCACGGGGTGCTCGGGGTTGAGCGCACGTGCGCGGAAGGCCTCAACCGCCTTCATGTCGACCAGCTTTGCAAGGTCGGCATAGTCCCACGCCTCGATCTTCTGTATCTCGTGGGAGGTGCGGAAGCCGTCGAAGAAGTTGATGAAGGGAACACGGCCCTCTATCGTAGCCAGATGTGCTACTGCGCCGAGGTCCATGATCTCCTGCGGGTTGGTTTCGGCCAGCATGGCAAAACCGGTCTGGCGGCAGGCGTAAACGTCGGAATGGTCACCGAAAATGTTGAGCGCGTGCGATGCGACGCAACGTGCGGAAACGTGAATAACGCAGGGCAGCAGCTCGCCGGCGATCTTGTAGAGGTTGGGGATCATGAGCAAAAGGCCCTGCGACGCGGTATATGTTGTCGTCAGCGCGCCGGCGGCCAGAGAACCGTGGACAGCGCCTGCGGCACCTGCCTCGGACTGCATCTCAATAACCTTGACCTTGTCGCCGAAAATGTTAACAGCCGGATCACCGGTATAATTCTTACCGGCCGCCGACCAGGCGTCAACCTGCTCCGCCATGGGAGAGGAAGGCGTGATAGGGTAGATGGCCGCCACCTCGGTGAACGCATATGATACATGCGCCGCCGCGGTATTGCCATCCATAGAAATCTTTTTACGCTTGATTGCCATGTGGTAATCCTCCTGTATGGTTAATATAATTTTACACATCATAAAGGCGAGTTTTTACACTTTGCCTCAATTTTATATAATACCACAAAGCACTCAAAAAGTAAAGAGGTTATATGAAATCTTTTGGTCCCATTATGAAAACATTTGTCCATTACGGGCATATTTTAGGGCTTTTTGGTGCGATTTTGTTGCCACGGACGCCGTGCTGCGAGCCCTGTCAGGCTCAGTTGCGGCCTGCGTCAATGCATGACTCACCGATTATGTAAGCTATCAGTACCCCCACTGCCGTGATTATGGCTACTATCTGATTTGTGGTCATTTCATCGGCACCGAGTGCTGCGGCTACCGCTGTGACAAAGCCGGCAACGGCTGCCCACAGCTTACGGCTGGACAGCTTGGCTTTCCAGTCAATGTTTTTCATATCTGCTTACCTCCCTTCAGTTCTGATGTTATCCGGCCAGACGGCTACGGGGGCCCCGGCGACTGAATGTCCGGTGCGCCGGCGCGGAGTGTCAATGTCGTGCTCCAGCTCGTATATCCGGCGGTCATGCCGGTCGAGCCGTGCGAATATTTTTCCGTTGATCTCAGATTGACGCTCAATGCTCTGATTGAGCTGATTTACCGAAATGTCAAGTGCGGTCAGCGTTCGGTTGACTTTAACCACCACCTTCATCACGCCGCAAAGAGCGGATAAAACGGTGAACAACCCTACCGCGATTTCCCAGGTCATGCTTTTTCCTTTCCGCCCTTGCGGGCGAAGCGCTTTTGGTTATCCCGGCTACATTATACCAATCGTGCTAAAGTTGCACCTGACAGCTTTGTGTCAGTAAAGCGGCCGTGAGAGGGAATATTTTGAGTCACACAGCACCATATCACCACTATATATAGTGCCTTGCCTTTTAATATGTGACAATTTGTCCGAAATCCCTTTTTTTTCGAGGATTTTGTGATATAATAATAATGTATAAATGTATTACTAAGCCGCCGTATGGCGGTATGGAGGTCAGGATGAATTCATACACTATCAAAATCGCTGATTACGATCTCAGACTTCGCTGTGATCTCAGTCCCGAGGCATTGGACGCGATAGTCAAAAAGGTGGACGGTTATATCACCGCTATGTGCGCGCGCAGTAACAACATTTCCAAAACAGAGGCTGCTATCCTTTGCGCGCTGGAATTTTGCTCCGCCTGCGACCAGGTCGAGCAAAGCAAGGATCAGAATGACGGAGAGCGGGAACAGCTGGTAGAGGAAAACAAAAAGGCCGCCGCTCAGATATCCAAGCTGGAAGCCAGACTGGAGCAACAGAAGCAAAAATACGAAGATGCCGCCGCAGCCCAAAAGGAGCGTTACGATGCCGCCGTGCTGACTCAGAAGGAAAAATATGAGGGCCGCATTGAGAACATGAAGGAAAAATACGAGACACGTATAGCTCAGCTCAAGTCCAAGGTGGACGAGCTTCGCAATAACAGCACTCAGCAGATGAGCATGGATATTCCCGCCTCCGCACCCGATTCCAAGAATGAGACGGACACCGCCGCGGCTGACACACCCGCAGCCGATCAGCCCGATCAGCCGGTAACCGAGGCCGTTTCCGCCGCTCCGGCTGTTTCAGAAATAGTACGACGCAGCTTGCCGCTGCCAAACTGTTCAATAGTGCCCA
>URHI01000144.1 GCA_900547565.1 uncultured Eubacteriales bacterium
ATCCACGAAAACGGAATTGTTGATGTCGTGAATAACATTCGCGTGCAGAGCATTGTATCCACGCGGGTTAGTGGGCGTTATGATAAAACTGCTGGAGTTCGGATTACGGAAAATCGGCAGTTCCGTTTCGTCTACCGCCCACAGGTGGTACTTGCCATGAAACCGCTGCCGCGTCAAGCTGTCGCAGCGACGATTAAAACTCTGCCACACTTCATAAAAGGCGCGTGGAGAAATTCCCTTGCGCCGCTGCGATAACGCGCTCGGCGTCACATCGGTGTTGAACAAACGCAGTTCCTTGTTCAGCGAACCGCCGCTAAAGCCAATGAGAAGCGAGATAATGTCAAAGGTCGTCAGCTTGCGGTTACGAGTGTAGGTGCGTAAGTCTCCGACATAGCCGCCGCGCACGGCGGCTATGTCAGCGATGGATGAAATGAGTGCTTGCTTTAGAATATAAGGAATATCCATTCTTACACCCTATACGCTTCTGGCAATGCGGGCAATTTACTGACAGTATTCGCAAAGGCAACATTAATGGCCGCGATAATATCATCTGAATCTTTAGCTTCCGTGTGAATCGCAGCGGTTGCAGTTGCCCCCCCGACCGATTGTAAATCCGAACTTTCAATATCGGCAAAATCAATCCTCGTCTCGCCCTCTTTGTAGTTGAATGTAATAAGAATATAATCGTCAAAAATGGTAACGGCGTTTACAAAGCTGTCAATCAGCCTCCTGCGGGCGTCCAGCTTGCTTGTGTCCAGCGAACGGAAACGGCAGACGAAATAAATGACATCCTCACGGCTCACAGCCGGGTGCTTCATTTCCTCTTGGATGATTTGAAGCTCGATATCCTTTTTGCGTTCTTCCAGTTCATCAAGCCGCTGCTTGGTGGAGGCATTGATAATCCCCATCTGAATAGCGTTGAGCATATTGGTGATGCCGCTCTCGGCTTCTTCCAGCTGCTTGCGGAGGGCGGGGAGTACACTGCTTTCCCGGCTCTGAATGTCCATCACGGCATCCGCCACATACTCTGCAAAATTATCGTCCATGATTTTCGCCATGACCGCATTGACAACGGCGTTTTCCAACGGCAGCTTTCGGACGGTCTTGTGCTTGGCGTCACAGGCACGGTGTTTCTTGGTATTCACACAGCGGTAATAATGGTACTTCCGGCCCTTGCTGGAGCTTGTTCCGCTTTCGCCTACCATCATAGCCCCACAAGTGCCGCAAAACAGCTTTGTTGTCAAAAGATAATCGTCTTCGGCCTTGTGCCGTGCTGGGGCTTTCCGGTTTACTGCAAGCCGCTGCTGTACCCGGTCAAACAGGTCTTGCGGGACAATGGCGGGAATCCCATCGGGTGTGACGATATGGCGGTAGCTGTACTCTCCGATGTACTTCCGGTTTTTCAGTAGGCGGGCCATAAAATTAAGGTCGATTTTCTTTCCCCGCACCGTGGTAACGCCTCGTTCGCTCATATATGCAACGATTTCTTTCATCGTTGCGCCCTTGTCATACATGGTGAACATTTCCAGCACAGCAGGGGCGGTGCGTGGGTCGATCTGATACTGCATATCTTTGTCGATGATATAGCCGAAAGTCGGCGTACCGCCGTTGTACTTGCACTTTAGGGCATTTTCCGTATGGCCCCGTATGACCTTTTCGGACAGCTCGGCGGAGTAATATTCCGCCATGCCCTCTAACATACTTTCAAGGATGATGCCCTCCGGCCCGTCTGAAATATTCTCGGTGGCAGACAGCACCTTGACGCCGTACTTGCGAAGCTGTGCCTTGTAGTGGGCGCTGTCATAGCGGTTACGGGCGAAGCGGTCTAACTTCCAGACGATGATAACATCGAAAAGGCCCTTTGCGCTGTCCTTAATCATTCGCTGGAAGTCCGGGCGGTGGTCTGTCTTGGCAGACATGGCACGGTCAATATATGTCCGCAGAACGGTAATATCATTTTTCTTGCAATAGGCCATACACTCCCGAAGCTGGCCCTCTATGCTTTCTTCCCGCTGGTTGTCGCTGGAATAGCGGGCATAAATCACGGCTTTCATGTCGTTTCCTGTCCCTCCTCCATGATGCGGAATAACGCCTCTTTCAGACGCTTATTGACTGGTGCTTGTGGGTCAAAGCACATTTCGATAAAATCCCGCAGTTCCTGATTTTGAATATTCTTGCCTTTCAACCGCTCTGGCTGGTAATCATACAGCTTGCCCCGTGGCTCATCTGTGCGGCAGTAGAGATAATCCATCGACACATCGAAGTAATCCGCATATTTCAAAAAGACCTCCGGTGAAGGTGTGGATTGTCCGGTTTCAAATCGGTTGATACGGGATTGCTGGACGCCTAAAATCTGCGCCATTTGCACCTGTGTCAGCCGGATGCCCTCTCGCAAGGAACGCAGCCGCTTTCCGATTTGCTCCATATAAAATCACTCTCCTTGCAGATAAAATATCACAAATAAGCATAGAAGTAAATACTGATTTTGAAATTAATAATTACTGTGCAGCGTCAGCACTTTGTGGCTGACGCTGCTTGATAACTGAAAAAGCACGCCCTCCGACTCCTGTCAATGGCGGCTTGCCGTTCATCTCAACCATTGACAGGGGACAGAGGGCGTGCATGACAAAAATTTTTCCGACATGAGATAACACGGAATAATGCGATATAACTGCATATAAGGTCATACAGTGCAACGCGGCCTATTTGTTCATAAATTGTTTACTTTTCGGCATATTGACAAACTTTTTAGACTGAATTACACTATAAATACATGGAGAAAATAACATAATATGAATGTGAGAAACTAACAACACAAGAGCACCGCTGCTTTCGGCAGCAAAGCAAAGGAGAAGGGCGAGCTATTTTAGCCGTCCGAAGTGACAGGGCATGGGAATGCGGTTGCTGTACGCAATTCCGATAAATGCCCGAGCGAATGAGATAGAATACGGCTCCAACTCCGTATTCAAATGTAACATTGAGTTATCGTGAACGGGTTTTGCGCGCCGGAGGTGGATAGCAACAACTATTCACCCAAGGCGTATTTCACGATAAGGAGGTGGTCGCTATGGTATATGTTCTTTTTTCGCATACCCTTTCGCACCGATACCATAGTCCCCAGCGACGCAATTTCCAATGCGCCACCTCCGGCGTCAAACCCAACTAAATTGTAATCTGTAATCCGAGGACCGAGCTTTGGCTATTTATCTGCCAAAGCAAAACCCGGATTATAGAGTCGAATTAGCAGAGCTGATAAACGGATACTTAGCCGAACGGGAATGGAGTCCCGCACGGCTGGCAAGAGAATCCGGTCAGTCCAAAGCGACTATCAGCAGAATTACAAATTACAAGAACGGAAACCCCAAATACCAGCCATTGTTGAGGACGATACAGGCAATCGCCCTGGCGCTGAAGCTCTCCCGCGAACAAAGGAAAGAACTGTTTGACACGGCTTTCCCGGAGTTCCGCGTATGGGAGGAGGCGGCAGAGCAAGGCTATACTGTGGACGAAACCAACGATATTCTGTATGAGAAAGGTCTCCCATTACTGACAACTGAACGATAAACCGAAAGCCGACGCCCTATACAGCACATGGGCATCGGCTTTTTTGCGCTCTTTTTAAGTGTTTCACGCATGAAACAACATTTGAAAGTTTCTTTGCTATGATAGGCACAACACAAGGCCGCGTGTTATGTACCTGTCAACCGATGGATGGCGCATTGCGCCGTAAGAAAGGATTTAACAATGAAGCTGACTGATTTGATCGTTTCCCCTAAGAGCCTTGGGGACAAGCTGTGGCTGGTGGATGTCTCTCCGGCCTACGAGTACAAGGATGGTAAGCGTACCGATACCGTCCTCGGCTATCGCTACTCTGTTGCCCTGCCCGAAAAGGGCTTGGATAAAGTCGATGTACGCATTGACGGACAGCAGCAGACAGAGGCCCCGAATGGCTATGTGGAAGTGCGCTTTGATGGGCTGGAAGTGTTTATTTACTGGTCCAAGGGTGACTACCATGTGGGGGCAAAGGCAACCGGAATCCATATCGTGAATCCGAAGCCCTGACCCATTGGGCGGCGCTGGGGCGCAGACGGGGAACAGATATTTTTCCTCAAGAAAAATATCCCCCGGCGGCAGCGTCAGCGCC
>URHI01000145.1 GCA_900547565.1 uncultured Eubacteriales bacterium
TTCATGTCCACCGCAGGCGACAGCGCCGAAGCCAATGCCAGCGCTATACACACCACTGCTACGGGTATTACGGTCCTATTGCACAAATTCTCGCATACTGTCATAAAAACCATCATAGCGGCGTTGTTGACAGTTGCGGCAGCCACATTTCCGCCCAGCGTGTACATGGTGCCCATGAGCGGGATCATAGCATTTGCAAGCACATTGAGCCTGTCAAGAAATAACGTAACCGCCTGTAGCTGTTCGTACTGTGTCGCTATAAGCGCTCCGAGCATTGCGGCTGTAGTGCACATGTTTACCGCCTGATTCAGCACCGCCGACCGTGCAAGTCCGCGCAACGACCGGAGCATTGCGGACAATATCAGAATTACAAGCAGTGTTGCGAAAAGCCTCAGACTGTCTCCGAGACGTAGTCCGGTCAGTCTTAATACACACGAAAGTATGTATTTAAAACCCGTGACCTGCTCTGCCGCCTGATAAATCTGCTCGGGATCATCAGAAAAAAGTCCCTCCGGCAACAGCTCAGCAACATCCTCGGGAATACTGTCCAACATTTTTTCATATGAGTCGCCGTAGTCACTGTAATCCAGCGCACGGGCTTCCGGTGTAAATACCGTAATCACCGTAGCAATGACTATAACAAACAGCATCAGTTTTTTTATCATAATCCTGAAAACCCTATCTCTGCCGAGACAATATCTCCCTTGCGGCATCCATTACCGAGGCGATAAGCGGCAGGCTCAACAACAGTATTTCACATTTTCCGGCCAACTCAACGCAGCTTGCGACACCGCTCTCGCCGCAATCACGGCACAGCTCCGCACCAATATGCGTCATAAGAGCAATGCCGAGTGCCTTAAGCAGTACTCCGCCATATTCGCCAAGTCCGGAGCCGGACGTCAGCTGATCGAGGTAAACATACACCGGAACCATAAGGCCGAGCACCACACCGAGTATCGCAATGCTACCGCTAAGCCTTACTGGAAGTGCCATTTCACCGCGAAACTGCTTTACAATCAGCGCCGCGACCGCCGTGATCACACCGATGCCGCATATCTGCCAGCTTTGCATTACAGTCCGAATATGCTGCGGACGCTTGAGAACAGCTCGCCGATCTCGCTGACCAGCAAAAGCAGTACCACCACGATCCCGCTGATTATCACAAATGTGGACTGCTCATCTCGTCCGTATTTTGACAGTATCTGCGCGGCAGCCGACACGATTATGCCTACCCCGGCAACCTTGAATATCAGTGAAATATCCATCAAATCCTCCGGAAATCAAACTAAAATAAAATCACCGCCGCCCCGGTTCCAGCGCAAAGGCACAGTACACGTATAACACGGCAACGGTCATCACAGTGGGTCCGGGCGCTCTGCCATGCGGCGTCAAGTGCTGATGACGCTCCGCGGCAGGCATCAAGCAATGACTCCCTACATCCGTTCCGAAGCTGTTGACCTATCGCTTCAAGTCGGTGCACCGAACCCTCGTCAATGCTGTCACCGGCGGCGGCAATCAGCGTGAAAAAATCGTCGGGAGGTACGTCAAAACCGCAGTCGGACAATACCTTTGCATCGCATTTATGTAAAAGCTCGGCAACTGTCGAGCCATACATTTCAATTTGTGATGTCATATATCTGATCAGTGCGCAGTATCCTCCGAGACGTGTCAGGCGCGTCCGCTCTCGGCGGCACAGCACGTTGCCAAGCCCCCACGAGGCCAGCAACAGCATCATTCCCCCCATAAGTTTATAAATAAGCATCTGCCGCTGATGCCTCCTGCACATCATAATTATAGCAAAATCTGCCCTCACGCCGCGATAGTCCAACATAATATGAAAAGCAGCCTGCCCTGTGGAGTTGCCCGATCCCGGGCTTGCCCATAAGTTCGCGCAGATTTGCCGCATGTGTACATGCAAGCAGCGGTACTCCGCAGTTGTGCGCCGACAGAATCGCCTCAGCTTCCTCCGTGCCACCGATCTCATCGCACACTATGACCTGTGCCGCCAGTGTCCTGACAGAAATGGAGATCCCAAGCTCCTTGGGATAGCCCGACAACACATCAACCATAAGGCGCGGAGCATCAAGTCCCAATCCAAGTTCAAAGCGGCTGTCCACAACGGCCACCTTAAGCGGTCGCTCGCCCGAAGAAAGGCATGCCGCAGCTCCCCGCAATACCGTTGTCTTGCCAACTCCTGGCGGTGCATAAACAAGCGCACCGCCGCACAATCGTCCGGAACGTATCAGCTGTGCCAGCTCACTCCCTATCCCCTGCGGAGTAGGTCGCGGCACACGTATTACCAATGAGCCGATGTCACGCACGCCGATAATGTGACCGCCGTCAAGCGATGCTCGCCCGCATATTCCTATTCTCACACCGCGACATACGATATAGCCTTGATTAATGGTATCAAAATGAGCGTAAAGTGAGCCGTCGCATGCACGGCTGACTATCTCATCAAGCTCACCGGGCAGGGCGGCGTAATTGAGGATACGGGTTAATTCTCCCACCGTCAGCGACGCACACCGGCCGCGCCGCAGGTGTATTTCCTCTATTTCGCCGTAGTTCCCCGCCCGTATTTCATCGGCAAGACGAAACGGCAGCAGATCCCACACCGCCCCCGGAAGTTCCCTCAACGGCGGACGGTCTATTATTACCGTGCGCATTTCTCTCACCTCCTGCTTGATTATATGGTTTGTCCCACTGCCGTAGAACTCCGGCGGACAACTTTTATGTCAAGTTAACGAAGAGCAGTTGACAAGTTCCACCGTGTGTGATATACTAAAGCCATCCGGATTTTTTATCTTTGAAAGGATATTATATTGTAATGAACACAATAAAATTTGACAAAAAAAATGTAAAGGTTATCGCACACCGCGGAGTCAGCGGACTCGAGCGTGAAAATACCTGTGCCTCATTTGTAGCCGCCGGCAACCGTTCGTACTACGGTATAGAAACCGATATCCACAAAACCATGGATGGAAACTATATCATAATACACGATGACACCACCGGCCGCGTTGCTATCGACAACCTTGAAGTTGAAAAATCCACCTTTGAAACACTTCGCGCTCTTCAGCTCACCAATACTGACGGAACCCGCTCCCGTTCCGACCTTCATCTGCCCACACTGGAGGAGTACATAGGCATTAATAAAAAGTATGAAAAGTATGCAGTGCTCGAACTGAAAAATGCCTTCACCGAATCAGAAGTTCTTGAAATATGCGCAAACATCGAAAAACTCGATTATCTTGACCATGTCATTTTCATTTCCTTCTCGTATGACAACCTGGTCTACCTGCGCCGTAAGTATCCGAACCAGGCCGCACAGTTCTTAACTTCCAAATACGATGACAGCCTGATCGACCGACTCAAGGCCTGGAACCTCGACCTTGACATAAGAGAAAACGCCCTAACCGCCGAAAATGTTGCCGAGCTTAAGGCTGCCGGTATAACCATCAACTGCTGGACCGTGGACGATCCCGCCCGTGCCGAGGAGCTTGTCAACTTTGGCGTAGACATGATAACCACGAACATTCTTGAATAATATTAAAAACGTACGCCATTATGGTGGTGTACGTTTTTTTGAACATAATAAAGGGGATTGTTCAATGAAACAGAAAGTTTTCACAATGGTATGCAGCATAATTGCACTGTACTGGCTTGCCGTGCTCACAGTTATACCCACAGAGGCCGAAGCTTTTACGGTCACTTACTCCTGCCCTGCAATAACCGCCGACATAGGTCAGAAAGTTACGCTGAGCAGTTACTCGGTTGAATTTTCGTACGGTACTGCGACCTCCGCCGAAGCTATTACATGGAGTTCCGAAAAGCTGACCATAACCAACGGCACTGTCACACCAACCGCCACCGGAGTGTATAAGCTTATAGCCTCCTCCTCGGGCAAAAGCCGCACGGTGTATCTGGTGGTCAAAAACGCTTCGGATACCGAATATGTGTTGTACAGCAACGATTTTTCGAACACCGACATTTCCGACTGGACGGTAGTGCAGCAATCCAGCGGTGCCACCGTAAATGTCAGTGACGGCAAGCTGATACTTGACGCTTCGGGAAATTCGTCTTACTACATACGCATACTTCTCCCTGAGTGGCTGGGCGCCTTCGGCGATT
>URHI01000146.1 GCA_900547565.1 uncultured Eubacteriales bacterium
CGGCTGTGCGTTCTGCGCAACAATGTGTCCCGATTGCATTATCAAAATAGAAAGGTGAGTGAATATGGCAGACAAAGTGTTAATGAAGGGGAATGAGGCCATTGCCGAAGCGGCTATTCTGGCCGGTTGCCGGCACTACTTCGGCTATCCCATTACTCCTCAGACCGAAATTGCAGCATATATGGCAAAGAGAATGCCAAAAATCGGCGGTACCTTTTTGCAGGCAGAGAGTGAAATTGCCGCCATTAATATGGTATACGGCGTTTCTGCTACCGGAAAGCGCGTAATGACTTCCTCCTCCAGCCCCGGAATTTCGCTGAAGGGTGAGGGTCTTTCCTATCTCGCAGGGGCTGATCTGCCGGCGCTGGTCGTCAATGTTCAGCGCGGCGGTCCCGGGCTCGGCGGCATACAGCCCTCTCAGTCCGATTATTTTCAGGCGACCAAGGGCGCGGCGCACGGTGATTTTCACATGATAGTACTGGCGCCGGCTTCGGTCCAGGAGATGGCGGAGCTTACGGTTCACGGCTTTGAACTGGCGGATAAGTACAGAATGACCTCTATGATACTGGCTGACGGTACAATGGGTCAGATGATGGAGCCTGTTTCGCTTGATTTCAAGGTTGGCGATATGCCCGAGAAGCCCTGGGCAGTTACGGGAACCGGCATGAAACGTCCACACAACATTATAAATTCGCTGTATCTTAAGCCCGAGCAGCTGGAACGCACCAATTTTGAACGCTATGAGCGGTATGAGTCTATCAAGCGCAACGAGGCTATGTACGAGGAATACCGTATGGAGGACGCCGAATATTGCGTCGCCGCTTTCGGCATTGCCGCGCGCGTTTCCAAAAACGCCATTGATGAAGCACGCTCAAAGGGTATCAAGGTCGGTATGATCCGTCCGATCACTCTCTGGCCGTTCCCGGAAAAGCAGTTTGCTACTGCGGCGGAGCAGGTCAGAGCCGTCATTTCCGTTGAGCTTTCCATGGGCCAGATGATAGAGGATATCCGGCTGGCGGTCAACGGCAAGGTGCCTGTAACGCTTTGCAACCGCACCGGCGGCATGATACCTTCGCCCGAGCAAGTCCTGGCCGCCATTGAAGCTGCGGCTGAAAAAGGAGGTAACAGATCGTGATCGTGTTTGATAAACCCCACGCACTGGCCGATGTGCCACTGCATTATTGTCCCGGCTGTACACACGGTATTGTACACCGCTTGGTCGCAGAAGTTATTGATGAACTGGGTATTGAGGGAAGGACCATAGGTATTGCTCCCGTCGGCTGCTCGGTCATGGCATATGATTATTTTACCTGCGATATGATAGAGGCCGCACACGGCCGTGCACCGGCTGTTGCCACCGGCGTCAAACGCTCGGATCCGGATAGTATTGTCTTTACTTATCAGGGCGACGGAGATCTGGCTTCGATCGGTATGGCCGAAACTGTTCATTCTGCTGCCAGAAATGAAAATATTACCGTTATTTTCATTAACAACGCCATATACGGCATGACCGGTGGTCAGATGGCTCCGACCTCTCTGCCGGGTCAGGTGACTCAGACATCGCCTTACGGACGTGATGTCAATCTCTGCGGTTATCCGATCAAGGTCTGCGAAATGCTGTCTCAATTGGAGGGCCCGGAATATCTGGCACGTGTTGCGGTCAATAACGTCAAAAACGTAAAAAATGCAAAGAAAGCCATTAAAAAGGCATTTGAAAATCAGGTCAACGGCAGGGGATTTTCTTTGGTTGAGGTTATTTCCAGCTGCCCGACCAACTGGGGCATGACACCGGCCAAGGCTCTTGAATGGATCGACGAAAAAATGATCCCTTATTATCCTCTCGGGGTGTATAAGGATCGTTCCGAGGCTGAATAAGGAGGAGATACGCATGAATACAACGCAATATCTGATCGCCGGTTTTGGCGGACAGGGAATATTATTCGCCGGCAAATTCCTTGCATATTTCGGCCTGAACGAAAACCTGAATGTCAGCTGGCTTCCTTCATACGGCCCTGAAATGCGGGGAGGTACGGCGAGCTGCAACGTCATTTTGAGCGAAATTCCCGTTGGCTCTCCCATTGTTTCTAAACCGGATGTACTGATTGCCATGAATCTGCCTTCTCTGGACAAATACGAGGACAGCGTTGTTCCGGGCGGAATTATTTATGTCGATTCCACGCTGATCGAACGCAAGGTGAGACGGGACGACGTCAAAGTGGTGTATATCCCGGCCACAAAAATGGCCTCCGATAACGGAACGGCAACGCTTGCCAATATGATCATTATCGGAAAGGTGCTGGCGGACTGCGGCAAATTTGACGATGAAGAAACAGTAAAAGCGGTGCTGAAAAAAGTGATTTCCGCCAAACACAGCGACATGCTGGATATAAACCTCGGCGCGCTTCGCCTGGGGAAAAACTATGAATAAAGGCAGGAATGTTATTATGAATATTTCAATTACCAAAACGACCCACCCGGCTGTAAAGCCCGACTCTTCTTGTCTGGAATTCGGCAAATTTTTTACGGACCATATGTTTATTATGGACTATGATAGGAGTTCGGGGTGGCATGACGCACGAATTGTTCCTTTCGGAAAAATCGAGCTTCACCCCGCGTGCACCGCGCTGCATTACGGCTCGGAAATATTTGAGGGGCTGAAGGCATACCGTAAGGCAGACGGATCTGTTCAGCTGTTCCGTCCGATCGAAAATGTCCGCAGAATGAACCGCTCAGCGGAACGGCTGTGCCTGCCGCAGATCCCGGAGGAGGATGCACTGGAGATACTGACACGTTTCGTTTCCTTTGAGCAGGATTGGGTTCCCAGTGCCCCCGGCACATCGCTGTATATCCGTCCCTTTATGTACGGAAATGATGAGACACTGGGCGTTCACTCGGTTAAACACGCTACTTTTATGATCATTACTTCACCGGTTGGTGCTTACTATAAAGAGGGCATCAATCCGGTCAAAATCATGATTGAGTCCGAGGATGTCCGTGCGGTCCGTGGCGGTACGGGTGAGGCCAAGTGCGGCGGTAACTATGCTGCCAGCAACCGTGCAGGCGAAAAGGCAGAAGAGAAGGGTTATTCTCAGGTGCTGTGGCTGGACGGTGTGGAGCGCAAGTATATCGAGGAAGTCGGTGCCATGAATGTTATGTTCAAGATCGACGGTGAGATCGTTACGCCTCAGCTGACCGGATCCATTCTGCCCGGCATTACCAGAAAATCCTGTGTCGAGTTGCTTCGGAGCGAGGGCTATCGCGTAAGTGAGAGACGTATAAGCGTTGATGAATTGGAAGCCGCCATTGATTCCGGCAAGCTGGAAGAGGCGTGGGGAACCGGAACCGCTGCCGTTATCTCTCCGATAGGCGAGCTTTGCTACAAAGGCAAAAAGGCAGTTATCAATGGCGGTAAGATCGGTCCTGTCACCGCACATCTGTATGATACCCTGACCGGTATTCAGTGGGGAACGCTGGAAGATAAGTTCGGTTGGACAATGCCTGTTTGACATTTTTGCCGCAAAATCCGAAAAAACTCTTGACAAGCCGCAAAAGACGTGGTATAATTCAGAAAACTGTAAAAGCAATGAAGGAATTATTTGCTGTTTATGCAATTCAGAGAGCCGGCGGGTGGTGTGAGCCGGTTTGCAGCGACAGTTAAAGTCTCATTCCCGAGCTGTGTCTCTGAAATTATCAGTAAGAGATGCCGGATGCCCCGTTATCATGGCAACGAGCTTGTTTGAGCTCTGTAAGAGACCGTTTTTTAACGGTAATCAGGGTGGTACCGCGAAATTTTTTCGTCCCTGAAGCCAATAAAGGCTTCAGGGGCTTTTTTAGTCTAACTTATAGGAAAGAGAGCATTTAACATGAAAAAAATCACCATATCCGACATGACCCTGCCGCGCCACATATCTTCGTTGTCTTTCAAAGAGAAGATCGAAGTTGCAAGGCACCTGGACCATTTGCAGGTGGATGTCATCCATATGCCCCCGATTGAAAATGCCAAAGCAGACGCCCTTCTTATCCGAACTGTTTGCGCTTTTGTCAAGAACAGTACCATTTGTGTCGATGCCGGAGCCGATATGGACAGCGTTGCCGCCGCTGCGGCCGCCGTTGCC
>URHI01000147.1 GCA_900547565.1 uncultured Eubacteriales bacterium
TTCCCAGCATGGCGGTGGCCGGGTCGCCGGAAATCAAATCAAAGGCCGCAAACGTCAGAAAGGAGACGACCAGCATGGTGACCAGCACACCAAGGCTCTGCTTGACCACCATGGCCTCGTTGCTCCAGGTGAGGTTGGGGCGTTTGAGATTTATCGCAAGGCCCAGCTCGGCTCCAAACACAACAAACGCCTGCGGCAGCAATATTGCGGCGACAGCTTCAATAATATCGCCGTTCCACGCGAGAACCACACCAAAAACCGAGCATATCAGCGCCGGGATTCCGGTCACGAGTACGTGCAGCCACAGCTTGGCACGCAGGCACTGCCACGCGCTGACGGGAAGCGACTGTGCCAACCACAGGCTGCGTCCCTCAAGCGACACCGACGGTGCAGACACTATGTTTGTGGATGCCAGCATACAGATACCGCCGCAGATAAGCACGCCGGGCAAGCCTGCTGCATCCCCGAAAGCCGAATTGAGCACCCCTATCAGCCATGTTCCCTTGAAACACGCCGCGACTGCCACAACGACCATCATGAAAGAGCCGAGGCAGCAGTTGAGCATATACGTGGGACTGGACTTAAGGTGCCCTGCCTCGCGCGCGAGCAATGCGGCAGACTGACTGCGTAACACAGCCGCCCTTTCCCGGTAAACCGTCTTTGATGCATTGCCGGGGGTGGTAGCCAGCCGGTAAAAGCTGCGTGCCAGTATCCACCACACCAGCGCAAGCAAAAGCGCTGTGGCCACCAGTACAACAAGCGTCGCCAGCGGGTCTCCGATTCCCATGCGTCCGAGCAGATAGAGCGGATAGACCGAGCCGCGGATAGTCTGACTGACAGTGTCGATATTTGCAAGCATATTGTTCAGCAGCGAGTAGGCGTTGAAATAAAAGTAATAGTAGCCCGCAATAAAGGCCAGCGAAACTATTACCGTGATAAAGCTCTTGTTCTTTAGCCGGGCATTTATTTTTGCTACCACCCAGCCGAGCGCGCAGGAAAGCACCAGTACGATGAGTGACACTGTCAGCATCAGCAGCAGGCCGCCGATAATGATACCCGCGCCAATCCCGACAGTAACGATATACACGACTATTCCGGGCAGCAGCACCAGCGCCGAAAACATGAGTCCCATAAGATAGACGCCGGCCAGCCTGACGACCAGAACAATACGTACCGGCACCGGCAACGACAACAGCAGGTCATTATCCTTAGCCTGATACAGGCTTGCAAATGTATTGAACACACTGCCGAACAGACCTAGCGCGACCGCAATTATGCCGAACAGTGCAAAATACAGCCAATCAAGCGATTTTTCGTGCAGCGGCTCGCACAGTGACACAGCCATTGCCACAAATATAGTCCCCATGACAAACAGCATCACAAAGGCATACAGCGCGATAAACGCAATGCTCGATGCCTTTGAACGGACGCGTCCCTTTTTGGGATCGTAGAAAAAGTTGCGGTTCAGCTCCAGCAACTGTTTTTTCAGCAGGACCTTCAGCATGATCAGCCCTCCAGCTCCAGGAAGGCCTGCTCGAGCGACGCATCACCCCGGACTTCCTCCATGGTGCCGCTGCGTATCAGCTTTCCGCCCTTGATGATAGCCACCTTATCACACAGCTTTTCCGCTACCTCGAGCACGTGTGTGGAGAAAAATATGGCTCCGCCGCTGTCGCACACCTCGCGCATCATACCCTTGAGTATATGCGACGCCTTGGGATCGAGGCCGACAAACGGTTCATCCATTATTATCAGGCGCGGCTGATGCAGCCAGGCCGAAATTATAGCCAGCTTTTGCTTCATGCCGTGCGAGTAGGACGAAACAGGCTGAGCAAGATCGGCTGTCAGCTCAAATGTGTCGGCATAACGGGCAATGCGCTCACGCCGGTCGGCGGCGCTGACTCCGAATATGTCGGCGATAAAATTGAGGTACTTGATTCCCGTCATGTACTCGTAAATGTCGGGATTGTCGGGTATATAGGCGATCTGCCGCTTACAGGCAATTGGATCCTTGAGTATTGACACACCGCCTACGGTTATATCGCCTGCTTCAAACGGCAGTATACCGACCACCGACTTTATTGTAGTGGTTTTACCGGCACCGTTGTGACCGATAAATCCGTAAATCTCGCCGGGAGCAATATGAAGCGACAGGTCGTCAACGGCGATCTTGTCGCCGTAACGCTTTGTGAAATGAGAAATGTTAAGCATGTTTATATCCTTTCAAAGCCAGATGTTTGTGTTTATTGCAAAAATACCGTACAACACGTGTCACGCCCCAGACAATCGCCGCCCCGATGCACACGACCGGTATATACAGTGCGGTTGCGACATACCAGCCGTACTCCTGTGCTATATCCTTGAACACTACCAGAGTAGTATTCGCCGGCCCTATGAAAAACATATTCACACTGCCTCCCGAGATGTCCCAAAAACCGACATTTATGCCGAAGGCTATGACACACAGCGCAAGAAATGTCGCCACCGCACCGCCGAAGTCGGCCGCACTGTCACAGCCGCGTCCCGAGGCAATGAGGTAAAAGCCGATAAACACCAGCAGCATGTGCCACACAAACGAGTGTGCCGTAAGTGTCACATAGGAATGACACAGACCTGACGGCTCGGCAAACGCTATCGCACCGCCAAGCAGATTAAACGTGGACATAAACGCATAAATTCCGCGCTGTACTCGTCCTTTGGGAATCAATGCAGCTATTATGCACAGGTACATCGGCACGCTGCACAGCTGAAACGGGAATATCCACCACTGATAAGAACAGTTTCCTATGTAATAGTAATAAAACAGCTGTTTATACAGCTCTGTCACCGCCAGAAACAGCCCTAGCGATAAAAGCAGTCGCCTGTGCGCCTTTTCCGACAGCCGGCGGCAGGCTATTGCCAGCACGGCACAGAGCGCAAAGCCTATAACTGTAAACAATATATGAAATGAACCGTATGCCTTTGGCGGAATCATCCGCCAGGCAGTGTAGCTTATCAATTGCTTAAGCATATAATTTCTCCGGTTATTATATAACGTTTGTTCTATTATACCATCTGCCACCGTGACTGTCAAGCATATTAATCAATACTTAAACTTTTTCACGCTTGCAATCAGGGGAAGAATGTGGTAAAATAATAACAATGATTTTGGTGAGGTGATAATACTTGGAAAAAATTGAAGTAACACGCAGCGCCCCTGTTGCAGGGGAATATGACGTGGTCGTCTGCGGCGGCGGCTCGGCGGGCTTTGTTGCCGCGATTGCGGCGGCAAGGTCGGGACTGCGCACTGCGCTGGTCGAGCGCTTCGGCTTTATCGGAGGCACGGCAGTAACGGGATACGTGGCACCCATCAGCGGATTTTTCCTGCATCAGCGTCAGGTGGTTGGCGGAATACCGTTTGAATTCATCGGGCGCATGGAGCAGCTCGGCGGTGCCAAGATCGAATACCCGCGCGGACATGTCTCGTTTGACCCGGAGGTGTATAAGCTGGTCGCACAGCGCATGGTGTGCGAGGCGGGCGTCGAGGTATACACCAATTCCTATATTACCGACTGTGTCGCGGGCGGCGGTCATGTGTCGGCGCTCATAATCGAAAATAAAAACGGCGCTGAGGCACTGCGCGCGTCCTGCTTTATCGATGCAACGGGGGATGCCGACCTGTGCCGCATGGCAGGTGTTGAGCTGTTGCCAGATCCTGTCGAGGGACTTCAGCCGCTTTCCATGTGCTTTGTCATCTCAGGCGTCGACCTTACCACGCCATTGCTGCGCGACTGCATACATCATGACGGTCATGTGCCGCGCTCGGTCAACGATGTGATCGGCGCCATGCTGCGGCAGGCATATCAAGACGGCGAGGTGCCACAGTTCGGAGGTCCTTGGTTCAACTCGCTGATAAACGGCGATCTTGTGGCCGTCAACGTGACACGCGCACCCGCCGACGCACGCGACAACCGCGCCATGCGCGACGCCGAGTTTGCTCTGCGCGAGGACATGTTCCGCCTGTTCGGCAAGCTGCGCGAGACCTACCCTGAATTCAAAGACGGACGTATCGTGTCGTCGGCAATAGTGGCGGGG
>URHI01000148.1 GCA_900547565.1 uncultured Eubacteriales bacterium
AAGCAGGGCATGTATGACCCTTCGGCGTCCCGCGGAGTCGCAGACACGCCCACCGCCGTCACACTGCGGCCGTCCAGCACGTCTGACATGCGCTCCATGACCGCAGGCAGATTTTTGATATGTGCAAAAACCGCATCGCTCTGACGCAGTCCGCGCCCGCCCTCAGCTACCGCAAGCGGCAGTCTTATGTTGGCCAGTACACGCCCCTCTCCGTCACATACGGCGCCGGAGGTGGTGTAGTTACTTGTATCTATGCCCACAAAACGAAGCTCACTCATGTTTTGCAATATCCGTAGTCTCGGCCGGCGACTGTTCATTGTCCACCGCAGCATCATCACTGATGTTTTCCGCTCCGGCGTCGGCAGTTTGCGGTTCGGCGCTTACATTGCCGGTCTCTGCGACGACTTCTCCCGCCTCAATGGCATTCTTGGCGGCGTTCAGCACACCGTTGACAAAAGGACGTGCCTGACGGTCGTCATACTTTTTTACCAGCTCCAACGCCTCGTTAATAGAGACATTGTGCGGGATATCACTGCCGTACAGCATCTCCCATATACACAGCCGCAGTGCCGCGCGGGAAATGCCGGAGATGCGGTAGGCTTTCCAGCCATGCGAATATTGTTCTATGATGGCATCAAGATGTGCCATATGCTCCGTAACGCCAAAATATGCCGTCCGGACGTAGTTGTCCTCACCGATGTCCCGGTTGTCGCAGGATACATCGTATATCCCCTGCGGCGTATCCTGAATGTGGAAATCAGTTTCAAACAGCAGTCCGAAAACCGCTTCTCTCGCTTCTCGTCTTGTCATAGGTTTTCCTTTCACAAAGTCTTGCCGACAATAATACTCCATGATATTCTATTATACAATTCCGCCTTGTCAAAGTCAAGTCAAATAATGAATATTTTCATTTATACAATGAATATTTTTATAAATTCCGCATCATATCGGTAGCTTATGCAATAATTTTAATTAATTTCCTCAAATACGCGCACTCATAAACCGAATACTAATCATGAATATATCTGCACTTATATATGAAAGGCAATTTTTATGAAAAAGCTAATTTGTCTGACACTTGTATTGCTTTCACTGCCGCACATTTCAGCATCCGCCGCTACCGATGACAGCTACATCAAGTGGATCGACTTCACCCCCACCTACTCCGCCATGTCCGACGCGCTTGAAGCCGATATTGCGGCTCACGCCGAGGGACGATCGCTGAGCTGGGTCGATATACTTGCATACCATGCCGCAAAAAACGGCGGCAATTTTTCGTCTTACAAAGCGGCCGACACCTCTAAGCTGGCATCGCTGATGTCCGACGGCTCGGACATCACCGAGCATGTCGGCAACACAAAGCTGTTCAACTATTACAGGCGCGCCTACGGCGCGGTACTCGGCGGACTTGTGGGAGAATACACGCAAGTCTGCATATCCGACGACGGCAGTGAAACGCGCCAAGCGGCCTACGGATTGCGCGGCTATTCCCCCATTGCCGCAGGGTATTATTACGCCGATTTTGACGACTTCGGCGCTTCGCGCAGTTACGGCTACCGCCGCCGGCATCTCGGGCACGACCTTATGGGCAGTGTCGGCACGCCGGTGATTGCGGTCGAGAGCGGCTACGCTGAGGCGGTGGGCTGGAATCAGTACGGAGGCTGGCGTATCGGTATACGCTCATTCGACGGGCAGCGCTATTATTACTACGCCCACCTGCGCCGCGGACACCCGTACTGTGATATGTTCCCGGGTAAAATAGTCAACGCCGGAGAAGTAATAGGCTATCTCGGCATGACAGGCTACAGCGCTCGCGAGGACGTAAACAATATCGACTCACCGCATCTGCACTACGGACTTCAAATAATATTTCACCCATCTCAAAAAGACGGTACAAATCAGATATGGATAGATATGTACGCGCTGACGCGGCTGCTTTATCGCAACCGTGCGTCGGTAGTAAAGCGCGACAGCGAATACTATTCAAAAAGCTACTCCGAATATCCCGAAACGCCCGACTGAAGCTATAACCTTGTGTGCAGGCACTCATTACCTTTAAAAAGCGTTCAAAAAGCGTCGGAAAATTGTAAATATTGCATTTTCATCTTGCAAATATTTCCGGAATATGATAAGATATAAGATACAGTCATAAGATTGATATTATTTGAGGATAATTTCCATAATGAAGGATTTCTGGAACAAAATCATTCTCCCGGCCTGCCTGTATTTCACGGGAATTACGCTGGTATATGCCGCCGGAGTATATGCTATATACGGTCAGAGCTCAAACGGCGGAGCGCTTTCATCGTTACGCGTGTTGCTGTTCTTAGTGTTCGCACTCATACTCTCAACCGCCAATTCGCTGTTCCGGGTGCAAAAGTTAAATCCGGCAATACGGATCGTGCTTCACGCCGTGATAAGCGGACTCGGCTTTTGGCTGTGCCTTGTAAAGCCGCTCGGGCTTGAAGATTCGGGCGAGCTTATGGGGCTGATAATTTATTTTGTGGTCTATGCCGTTGTAACGCTTGTGGCACTGCTGCATAAGAACAATGTTGCCAAAAAGCAAAACCGTGAATCCGAATACACGTCAATCTACAAAAAGTAATGTTGTTGAAAGGCTGAAAAAATGCACACAAGATACAGTAATTCTCCCAAGCATCACGGCGGTCCGACCGCCCGGGCACTGTGGTGCGCCATAACCGTGATTATTCTGCTGGTTTTGGTCTGCATGACCGAAATCGTGGTGCTGTCGGCAGTCGGCAACAACCGCGATGCCCCGGAAAACACCCCCGGTCATCAGGATCAAACAACTGATCAGGCACCCGGCACTACAACACCGCCCACCGATACAACGTCCGATGTGCCCGTTGTTACGACTCCTCACCCCGCCCGGCTTGAGGAAACCGAGGATTACGGTCAGGAGTACATCGACAAACTCATTTTCGTCGGCGACAGCACGACGTACGGCTTAAAAGCGTACGGAGCGCTGTCCGGCGGTAAAAACACCACACAGGTGTGGACGCCGAAAAGCGGTACTTACTCACTCAACGCGCTGGTTGCTACCTACAAAATAGTCTACCCGCCGACAGGAGAGGAAATGACGGTCGCCGAAGCGGCCGCACTGGCCAAGCCGGAATACATGGTAATAACGCTCGGTGTCAACTACGGTGTTCCATATTGCGGAGAAAGCGAGTTCAAAAAATATTACCGTATGCTGCTTGACGCTGTAATCGCCGCATCTCCGGATACCAAAATAATTCTTCAGTCAATATATCCCGTCGCAACAAACAGCGAATACCGAGACATCACCAATCCGCGTATTGACGTTGCAAACGGATGGGTTGAAAGTCTGGCAGAGGAATACGCCCTGAAGTATCTCGACACCAATTCCTCGCTCAAGGATGCGGACGGCTATCTTATTTACAGCTATCAGAACGGTGACGGACTTCACATGAACACCTCGGGGCTCAACGCAATACTGCACTATATCCGTACGCACGGATATCCGATAGATTAAGGGAGAAATAACATGAAAAAACATTTTGTAAAACTCGTCTGCCTTTGCTTTGCCGCGCTTATGATCATTCCTTGCTTTTCCGCATGTCAGAAAAAGGCTGACTACCGTGATGATGTTAAGGTAGCTGATATGTCCTCGGCGCTCAAGGACAAGCTGCCCGTGGCGGACGGCTATTATGCCGCAGACAGCGACTATCTCGGCTTTTATTTTGAAGGTGCGGCCGATATAGTGGCTGAGTACGTCATTGAATTTTCGGCGACCAGCACAAACATCAATCAGTTCGGAATATTCCACGTCAAGGACGGCACTGCAGAGCAAATGAAAACGCTGTGCGACAGCTACATTCAGAAAATGCGCGACCGCTGGGTGGCACAGGCAAATTACATCGCCTCCGAGCACCCCAAAATGGAAAATGCCGAGGCGCGAGTATTCGGCAACTACGTAGTTTTCGTAATGCTCACCGCAGAGGACAAGGCCACCGCCTTCGCTACGGTCGAGGAATTGCTGAAAAAATAACAGTCCTGAAAAAATTGCCTCCGCGTGAGTGT
>URHI01000149.1 GCA_900547565.1 uncultured Eubacteriales bacterium
CGGATGGCGCTCCAGGCGGCGCTGCGCGCGCACGACAAGCGCGCCGAGCCTACACTTCTTTCAGAATTGGCAAGCCGTCAGTGCGGCGAGCCGATCTGGGAGCACTATGTCCAGCTGTATCAGGGCGGAAGATCGTACATTGCTTCGTTCGCCGGAACGGTGTTTGAGGCCCGGCAGGCAGGAGACGCTGTGGCAAAACGCATTTTCGATCACTGTGCGGGCGAGCTGGCCGACCTTGTCTGGGTGGTGCGACGCGAGCTGGGGCACGGCTTTGATCTGGTTTACAACGGCGGCATTTTCTTCAACCACCGCGACTATGCCGAGGCAGTACGGGCGCTGTCGCCCGGCGATGTCAACTCCATTTTCTCGGACGTCAAGCCGATCTACGGCTGTGCCGTCGAGGCCATGCACGATATGGGGCTTGAGTGCGGCGAGGCGTTCAAAACCCGTTTTTTATCAAGCTATGAGGCCTGTATGCAGTAAATCAGCACACGGGCTTCCGGTTGTACAGCAGACGTCAGAACGACGGTATTTTTCATGTATCCCGTGATAAAATTTTTATCACGGGACTTTTTATTGATGTCCGCACTGCCGACCGGCGCGGAATCAATCGGTGTTTTTTCAGGAGGATATTTGCGCTGCTTTTGATGAGGTTTGACATTCGCACAAAAATATTTTATTCACCTCATCCGCAAACGCTTTCATTCCCGGTGTGACAAATTTGTTTTTGTGCCGCAGCAGCAACAGCTCCCGCTCAAGCGTCATACCTTCGACGGTAAGCTCACACAAGTTGCCGGAGTCCAACAGCTGCTTTACCAGCAGGTAGGGAAGCACCGACAACCCGTGTCCTTCCGCAACGCCGGCGATCAAGGCTTGAGTGCTGGTGCTCTCCCACAGCGGGCACAGTGTATATCCCCGTACCACGGCGGCGGCTTCAAGCAGCTCGCGCGTTCCGCTTCCGCGCTCGCGAAGCAGCAGCGGCGATGAGAACAGCTGCAACGGTGTTATTACCTTTTGGTCTGCGAATCCGTTATTCGGCGCACATACCACGGCCAGTCTGTCCCGCATAAAGCTGTGCGATTCCAGCTCGTCGGACGTGCACCGCCCTTCAATAAGCCCGAGGTCGATCCGTCCCTGCAAAAGCAGCTGTTCTATGAGCTCTGACGAAAATATCTGCGCTTCAAGCTGCATACCTGGATTTTCGGCGCGGTAACGGCTTACAAGGGCCGGCAGAAGCCGGGTACCTATCGTGATACTGCAACCGACGCGTAAAAGTCCCAGCCCGTCGGGATTGTGCATGTCCTTTTCAAGCTGTCCCATGGTGTCAAGTATGTGACTGGCGTAGGCATACATACGCCGTCCGTCCGGTGTGATGCTGATGCGATGTGACAGTCGCTCAAACAGCCGGACGCCGTAGTGCTGTTCCAGCTCGCGAATGGCCAGACTTACCGCCGGTTGCGCCAGATACAGCTTGTTCGCCGCTCCGGTGATGCTGTTGCAGTCGGCAACAGTCACAAATATCTTCAAGTGCCGCAGAGTCATAATTTCCTCACATAATAAAATCAATATAATATCAATAATATTATACTATTTTACATATCAAAATGTCAAGAGTATAATATGTTTATATAAATCAAGGACGGTATGATTATGAAATTCAAACGCGTATTGCAGGTGTTTCTGACATTTGTCAAAATCGGCCTGTTTACTTTCGGAGGCGGCCACGCCATGATCCCGTTGATCGAGCGCGAGATCGTGGATAACCACGGATGGATAAATAAGCAGGATGTCAACGATGTCATTGCTGTTTGTGAATCGGTACCCGGGTCTATTGCAGTTAACTCGGCGACATTTGTAGGCTATAAGGTTGCAGGCTTCTGGGGCGCGCTGTTTGCAACGCTGGGAGTCATTATTCCTTCATTTACAATCATTTTAATTATTACGGGCCTTTTGCGTCAGTTCAGCGAGCTGCGCGCTGTGCGCTACGCCTTTGCGGGCATACGCGCCGGGGTGCTGGCGCTGTTGTTCAATGCACTGGTTTCAATGTATCGCCAAAGTCCACGGGGTATAGTGTACTACATAATAATGGCGGCAGCTTTTTTGGTCACGGCGTTCGTCAAAGGCAGTGCAATATATATAATACTCGGTGCGGTGCTGACAGGACTTATCATGTCTTTCATAGCTGACCACCGGGCACGAGGGGGTGAGTCCGGATGATTTATCTTGAACTGTTTCTGACATTTCTGAAAATCGGCGCCTTTACCTTTGGCGGCGGTTCTGCTATGATACCGCTGGTTTCAAGCGAGGTAGTGTCGCGCGGTTGGCTGACCAAAGAGCAGCTGCTCAATTTTGTGGCGGTCAGCGAGAGCACGCCGGGGCCGTTCGCGGTCAACACGGCGACATACGTCGGTGCCGAGGTCGCCGGATTTGCCGGTGCGCTGTGCGCAACGCTCGGCGTGGTGCTTCCGTCGTTTGTGCTTGTTCTTATCATTGCCAGATTTCTTATGAAGTTCAGTTCAAACCGCTATGTGTCCGGGTGCATAAACAGTCTCAGGCCCACGGTAGTCGGACTTATCGCCGCGGCGCTGCTGTCACTGGGCAGTTCCGTTCTGTTTCCGTCGGGATTTTCGGACATACACGTTTACACTCTGGTCTTCAGTGTCGGAGTTGCGGGAATTATGATATTTCTGAGCATAAAAAAGCTGCACCCGATTCTGATCATCGTTTTGTCGGGAGTACTTGGACTCGGATTTGGCTATTTGGGCGATTTTCTCGGTCTCGGCGGGCTTGTGTGAGTTTGGGTATTGCAAAATGGGCGGATATGTGTTAAAATAACAGTGTTGAGAGATCAATGAAACACAGTGCGGCGCCCGCAAGGGCGCAACCGGGGGACGTTATGTCCTTCGGGGATAAGGAAAGTGCGGTGAAACCCCGTCGCAACAGCCATTGCCGTTAAAGTCGGAATGCTTATCGCACTGTGCCGGCAGGACGTTCTCCGGGCAGGTCGGGGGGACGCGGGCCAGAACCGCCGGAGTGGCAGCAGCTCCGGCCTGTTTTGCCGCGCTCACGCATGGGGGGACGCGGCTGCTTTTCATTCATCAATATATTTTTTCTTCAAGGAGAATAAGAATGAAAAGAATTTCCGAAAAAAGCTATGTTGTTGTAATGCTGTCGCTGCTTTTGTGCTTTGTCACATTGCTTGGCGGCTGTGCGCCCAAGGCGGTGCTTCCAGAAGTCTGGGACAATGCGGTTTACACCTCCGACACCACTGTCGGAGAGGGCGCAAAAACGGTCAAGCTGTACGTTACCGCCGCCGAAAATACGGTAGTGCTGACGGTCAGGACCGATGCCGAAAAACTGGGTGACGCACTCCTGGCACTCAACCTTATCTCGGGTGACAGCAGTGAGTACGGTCTTTATGTCAAGGTTGTCAACGGTATGACTGCCGATTACGATACCGACGGCAGCTGGTGGTGCTTCAACAAGGTCGCAGCCGACGGCACGCGGGAGATGATGCCTGTCGGTGTTGACGGCGCGGTGATTGCCGACGGCGAGAGCTACGAGCTGGCAATGACAAAATGAAAAGCAGATCCGGACTTGACCTGCGCCACCTGGTGATATTCGCCATGCTCGGGGCGCTGATGCTCGTTTCGAAAAAGGTCATGGAGGGACTGCCCAACATACATCTTATCGGCATGTTCACGGTGCTCCTGACACTGGTCTACCGTTGGAGGGCGCTTATCCCGCTGTATATCTATATACTGCTGGACGGGCTTACGTGGGGATTTTCGCTGTCATGGCTACCGTATCTTTACATCTGGCTGCCGTTGTGGGGCGCGGCTATGCTGCTGCCGGTGTCCCGTATGCCGCGCTGGCTCAAGGCGATAGTATATCCTGCGGTGTGCTCGCTGCACGGACTGTTGTTCGGGACGCTGTATGCCCCGGCGCAGGCACTTTTGTTCGGACTGAGAGGTAAGCAGATACTTGCCTGGATAATCGCGGGTCTGCCCTACGATGCACTGCACGGTGTAGGTAATCTTGTGGCGGGGCT
>URHI01000150.1 GCA_900547565.1 uncultured Eubacteriales bacterium
CACATTCGCCGGCAGTTTTTTATATGATATCACAAAATAAACGATCTCGGCGACAGCCGTTATACTCCATGAAAAGATGTACAGCAGATACAGTGCCGGCAGCGTATGGAAATATGCAAAAACCGTGTATACCCACACCACGCGGAACACGCACGAGCCGAGAATAACTATCACAGTAGGAACAAAGCCCTTTCCTATACCGCGCGAAGCCGCAATGGTACAGTCCATAAACGCCGATACTGCATACGAAAAGCCCATCACCCGCAATCGCAACATACCAGCCGCCGCTACATCAGGGTCCTTGGTAAACAGCGCCAAAAATTCGTCTCCGAACAGCACTAACCCTCCCCCGAGCATGGCACCGGCGAGGAATGAGTAAAAAAGACATATAAAATAGCTTTTCAGCACCCGGTCGCGCTTGCCGGCACCCATATTCTGCCCCATAAAGCTGGAGCATGCGGTGTAAAACGCCGCCATTACATTATACACAAGTGCATCGGAATTGGCAGCTGCAGAATTTCCCTCGACCACGACATGGTCAAAATAGTTGACGCCCGTCTGAATAAACAGGTTGGCAATGGCAAAAATAGCGTTTTGTAAGGCGGCCGGCAGACCGAGTGCCAATACCTCACGCACAGCGGCGGCATTAGGCTTTATATAGCGCAAATACAGTCCGCAAGCACCGCCCTGACGCAACATATGTATCAATACAAGTACTGCAGACAGATACTGGGAAATTATACTTGCAAGTGCCACGCCGTCCGCGGACATTTTGAACACTATTATAAAAAGCAGATTTAGTATTACGTTGAGAATACCCGCAGCAAGCAGGTAGTACAGCGGTCGTCTCGTATCTCCGTTTGCACTGAGCACAGCATTTCCAAAATTGAAAATTCCCAGCGCCGGCATCCCTAACGCATATATCCGGAAATACAGCACGGCACCGTCTATAAGCTCGTCCTTGGTACGTATAAGCTCAAGCAAGGGCCGTGCCAGAACAAAGCAAACCGCACAAACAATCATGCCCATTCCAAGGCACAACACGAACGACGTGTGTATTGTCCGGAGCACTCTTTCCCGATTTCCGGCACCCAGATACCGGGCAACACACACGTTGACACCGCTACCCATACCGATAAGAAATCCTGTAAACAGCGTTACAAGTATTGATGTTGAGCCGACCGACCCCATGGCCTCGGAGCTTGAAAATCTGCCCACCACAGCCACATCGGCCATGTTGAACAGCACCTGCAATATCTGAGACAGCATCAGCGGCAGGCTGATAAAAAGAATATTACGCCACAATGCCCCCTCGGTCATTCGGTTAAATTCCTCCCCGGGCATAGCTGCATGGGCGGAGCTATTACTCATATTAATCCTCATTCTGCCGCTGTGCGGCAGCGCAAATAGTAATCAATGAATTCTGCCTCGGCAAAAATCGTGCATGAAAAAGTATATTTCACTTTTAGATGGAAGTAACTTTCACGCTATCCTCTGAATCTTTAAAATGACCGGGCGGCACCCATGAATACAATATCACGGCTACCGCCCATTATTTATCTTAATAAGTCTTCCAGTGGTCTTGGTGCCTCTTGGTACACAAAACGACCGTTATACTCGTCCCACACCTTTCCGCTCACATTGTCGCGGAAGTTGAACGGAAACACATACAGATCTTTTGCGACGTGATATCCGCTTACATTTCCGTCATCATAAAGACGGTTCCAATGCACGACCTGATATGTCAGCGACGTGTAGCAGACAGTGCCTCCGTCGTTGTACATATCCTTTCGGTACGGCACAAACATAATTGCCGCAGCAAATACCAGGATTACAAGAATAATGATGGTTTTTTTCATTATGACCGTACCCCCATAATTGTTTTACTACTATAGACGCACGTCAGTCCGAAAGGTTCCGTATTTTTACAAAATTATTTATACACTATATCATACCGCAGGTCACATATCTTTGATCCGCCGCTGTTGAAGTTGATATAATATTTGCCGTCGTAATTCAGCAGTGTTTCCGATTCCATGGTCTCGTTAAGATGTATCACCCTCTTGAAGCCGTCTGTCCATGAATACACTATTATAATATTGTCATCAGTCCCCTTTGAGGAATTAGCACTGAGCGGCATGTATATGTAGTCGTCATCGCAGTCCATGCCCTGACCGACATAGGTCGGTTCCGAGTGCATGCCGATTGCCGACTCTACATGGAAATCGCGCGTACAAATGTTTAACTGCCCGCCCGCTGCAATGCAATATCTGTCACGCTGTGCGTTATAAGATATTGCGTAGGGTGTACCGCCAAGCTCTGTTGCGTCTACCTGTCTGAGCACGGTCAGTGTTTCCGGATCTATTATGGAAATGATCTTCCCCTTCATGTTGGGAACTACCAGCACATTATCCTTGCTATTGTAGCACATATCGTTTGCATGGTCGAGAGGAAGCTCCTCGCTTGTAGCGACAAGTGACCAATCATCCATTCTGCGCTTTACTATAATGTCTGTTTCGAGGTCTCCTACCTTGCTCTTGAGAATGATATAGAAATACGTACCGTCAGTAGCAGCTCCCTGTGATGCACTGAATTGGCCTTCCGATTTCTGCTGGCGTGTATTGCTTATTGAGGCCATGACCGTGCGTTTCGATGACATTACCGCGCTGAAAGTGCACAGGCTACTGTCGGTGACTATAGTCTCGCCGAGTGCAAGGGAAAAACCGTTATCGGTCGCGTTTTCCTTGTTACGAATATAGTTTGACTCAAAATCATACAGTGCAAGCGAAGTCATTGTATCATTGGTTCCGACTATAACGATCTGATGCTCGGTAACCTTGATACCGTAAGAGTCCGGCGGCATTTTGGCAAGGAAATCCGCCGTGGCCTGACGATTTGTTTCGCCGACAAGTATCTCCGCGGCATCAGGATTGGGCGTCGTGTCACGCCTGACCCAGTCATCGTTGATTTTGAACGATGCCGACAATAATTTGGACATTTTATTGTTAAGAGATATGCAGCTTTCAATTAAAACCTTGCTTGCCTTTTCCGGGCGTATGATTATCAATTGAGCCTTACCGTCAACAACAACATTCAGACGTTTCTCCGGAGCCTCACTGGTTACTTGCTCGGTTGTGGACTCATCTGAAACACCGCCCGATGTTGTTGTATCGGCCGGCGTTTTACCGTTATCGCATCCTACCAACAGCATCATTCCGCACAGAGCCAGCGATGCAGCGATTATTCTTATGAATGTTTTTTTCATAGAAAACCTCTTTCCTTGGTATTGAATAATGACATTGTATCACAGTTAGAAGCAATTGTCAACGATAATCTCGCATTTGACAGAGTGTACGAAGGGTGGTATAATATATTAAAATGCCACTGCACAGGAGGATAAAATGAACAAACAACAATTAGCTATCCGGCGGGTAGGCCCGCAGGACCGTAAAGAGTTTCTTGCCATGGTCGAGGAGTTTTATAACTCCCCTGCCGTGTTGCACGACATAGATCACGACTACTACACCCGAGCCTTCAATGAGCTCATGCGCTCCGATGTATACCTCGACTGCTATTTTTTTGAGCTGGAAGGAAAAATTGCAGGCTATGCCCTGCTTACAAAAACATTTTCACAGGAAGGCGGCGGACTTGTTATATGGATCGATGAGCTGTACGTCCGTCCGGAATACCGTGGGCACGGCATCGGAAGCCGGTTTTTTGACTGGATGCATAGCAACATTCCCGCCGCGCGTTACCGTCTTGAGATCGAACCGGACAATGAGCGTGCACAAGCGCTCTACCGCCGCATGGGATATAAGCCGTTGTCGTACCTTCAAATGGTGCTGGAAAACGGGGACAGAGTATGATTTTCGGAGAGGCTGAACCACGATAGCCTTGAACGTACGATTTCTCACTCAACTCCGCGCCAAAGCCGCAGTTTGCACGCAAACTGCAGGGATTGATTATGACGAATCATCAAAATAAGGCAGACAGGTTG
>URHI01000151.1 GCA_900547565.1 uncultured Eubacteriales bacterium
GGCTGGCCGCTCTCGCGGCGGTCAAGCCGCGAGAGCAGCGCCATAGGTTTAGAGTTGTGCCATCCGCCACCATGAAGTCAGTATCCGGCGCGGCTCAGTCAGCAACGCTCTACCGCGCATTTGCGGGAGTTCAGCTTTTCAAGTGAATGTTGAAATAATGCCTGTAGAAGTTTTTTCGCTCCTGACGCCTCAGCCTTTCCCGGGACACAACATTGTACGGAAACCACACTCGGTTGAGAGTTGCTTGGCAATAAAGAAAATATAGATATTTTTCCTTTGGAAACCACAGAAGTACCGTCTTGTAAGGACGGTATTTTGTTTTTAAAAATGAAGTTACTTTATTCTGACTTTAACCTAAATCCTATTTTCCGCAAAGACCGCTTGAAGTGCAATGTCGACCCACGGGAAACAACGTCGCACCCCGGGAAAGGCTGACGTGTCAGAAGCGGGCTTTCATTGATTTCAGATACTCCTTTGTCGCCTGTATGACCTCTCCGGACATGGGACAAATAACCGCGAGGTTTATCAGAGTCATTAATCCAAGTGCCAAGTCGGCTATCTCCCACGTGCGTTCCGGTGCGCTGACAGCTCCGATAAGTACCGCCACCGCGTACACCGCCGTGAATATTCGCCTCCAGACACGGCGCGACGACAAATAACCGACACACTCCATGCCATAATGCCCCCAGCAAATGACCGTTGCAAAGCCGAAGAACAACACCATAATACACATAACATACTCTGACCATTGCCCAAGCACTGCGGAGTAAGCCTTCAGTGTCATCATGATCGGGTCCGCGCCAAAGCAAATAACACTGTCAAGGCTGAGAATTATCACAACTGCCGTCATAGTGCACAGCACTATCGTGTCGACAAAAACTTCGATAATACCCCATATACCCTGCTGTGCGGGGTATGCTGCATTTGAGCCTGAATGAGCAATAGGCGCAGTGCCGCAGCCTGCTTCGTTGGACATCAGACCACGCATGGTTCCGTAACGCACGCCACGTGCCAGCACAAATCCTGCTACACCGCCGACAGCACTGTCCGGACGCCATGCGGCGGCGAAGATAGACTCAAATGCGCTGCCAAGGCCGTCACGCTTCAGTATCATGACTGCGACGGACATTACAATATATATAAGCGTCATGAACGGTACCAGCCGCCCGGTAAGAGCGGCTATACCGTCGCGGCCGGAGGTAAGCACAAAAAACGTGATTACCGCAAGCGCTCCGCCTGTGAACGCCGTTCCGAGTCCACAGACTCCGTAAAGTGATCTTGACACAGCATTGACCTGTATAACGCACCCCATTGACAGCGCGTCTGCAATGCACAGTATCGCAAAGATCGCCGCCAGGACTGAACCGACGCGCGGCAATCGGCGTCCGGTGAAAAAATCCTTAATGTAATACATCGCCCCGCCATGGCAAACACCATCAGGAGTAACGCGGCGATGTCCCAGTGCCAGTACGGTTTCGGCATACTTCAGCAGCATTGCCGCTGCGGCGCTGACCCACATCCAGAAAATTGCTCCGACTCCGCCAAGATAAATAGCCGAAGCCACGCCAACGATGTTTCCGACGCCCAGCGTCCCGGCCAGCGCCAGACACAGTGCCCGTAGCGGAGACATGCCGTCCCCGGACGGTGCGCTCAGTGTCCGCCAGACGGCGGCAGGGTGAGTCATATTGAAAAAACGCAGTCTGAATGCGAAAAAAATCCCCGCCGCCATAAGCGCCGGCGGAGTAGCTGCACCGAGTATGTATGTGTTCACAAAATCCAGCATAAAACAGTCCCCCAGGCTCAACTTTATGCCGCAGGTGTCAATTATATGACTTTTAGGGTCGTATTTTAGCAATCATACCCCTCTGCGAAAACAAAATTGTTAACAATTTGTGAACATTGCGCTTTATGTATTGATTTTTTTGCCAGTCTGTATTAGAATATGCACAGTGATTAGCACTCGAACAATTTGAGTGCCAAAAATCTGATAAAAATAATTTGCATAAAGCAATATAAGGAGGAAACAAAAATGAAAATCAGACCGCTTTCTGACAGAGTAGTTATCAAGCTCGTCGAAGCTGAAGAAAAGACCAAGACCGGTATTATTCTGACCGCTGCCGCGCAGGAAAAGCCGCAGATCGCTGAGGTGATCGCAGTGGGCCCCGGCGGAGTGGTAGACGGTAAGGAAGTCGTAATGACCGTAAAGGTCGGAGATAAGGTTATAACCAGCAAGTATTCCGGCACCGAGGTTAAGTGCGACGGCGTTGAATACAACATTGTCCGCCAGAGCGACATACTTGCAATAGTTGAATAATTTCAGGAGGAGTGAATTATTATGGCAAAAGAAATTCTTTACGGTATAGATGCAAGAAACGCCCTGGTTCGCGGCGTTGACAAATTGGCTGATACAGTCAAGATCACACTTGGCCCCAAGGGCAGAAACGTAGTACTGGACAAAAAGTACGGTGCTCCCCTCATCACCAACGACGGTGTTACGATTGCAAAAGAGATCGAGCTTGAGGACGAGTCCGAAAACATGGGCGCTCAGCTTATCAAAGAGGTTGCTACCAAGACCAACGATGCTGCCGGTGACGGTACAACTACCGCAACTCTGCTGGCTCAGGCGTTTGTGCGCGAGGGTATGAAAAATGTAACCGCAGGTGCTAATCCCATGATTATCCGCAAGGGTATCAAAAAGGCTGTCGACAGAGCGGTAGAGTGCCTGAGCGCTATTTCCAAGCCGGTCAACGGCTCGGATGATATCGCGCGTGTCGGTACCATTTCCGCAGGTGACGAGATCATAGGTCAGCTTATCGCCGATGCCATGGAAAAGGTCACATCCGACGGTGTTATCACGGTTGAGGAGTCCAAGTCTGCGGATACCTACTCTGAGGTCGTTGAAGGCATGCAGTTCGACCGCGGCTACCTGTCCCCCTATATGGCAACCGATATGGATAAAATGGAAGCCGTTATCGACGATGCGCTCATCCTTATCACAGATAAAAAGATTTCCAACATTCAGGAAATACTGCCGCTGCTTGAGCAGATCGTCCAGGCCGGCAGAAAGCTGCTCATCATTGCTGAGGACGTTGAGGGCGAGGCTCTTACCACCCTGGTGCTGAACAAGCTGCGCGGAACCTTTACCTGCGTTGCCGTCAAGGCTCCCGGCTTCGGCGACCGCCGCAAGGAAATGCTGCGTGATATAGCCGTTCTTACCGGCGGCGAGGTTATCACCAGTGAGCTGGGTCTTGAGCTTAAGGATACAACTATCCAGCAGCTCGGTCGTGCAAGACAGGTCAAGGTCAACAAGGAAAATACCATCATCGTCGGCGGCGCAGGTGCCCCCGAGGACATCAAGGCCCGTATTGCTCAGATCCGTTCGGCTATCGAAATCACCACCTCTGACTTTGACCGTGAGAAGCTGCAGGAAAGACTTGCAAAGCTGTCCGGCGGCGTAGCCGTTATCAAGGTCGGTGCCGCTACCGAGGCTGAGATGAAGGAAAAGAAGCTGCGTATCGAGGATGCACTCAACGCAACCCGTGCCGCTGTAGAGGAAGGCATTGTGCCCGGCGGCGGAACAGCTTATCTTAATATCATACCCGAAGTCGCAAAGCTGGTCGACAAGGTCGACGGTGACGAAAAGACAGGCGTTAAAATCGTTGTCAAGGCGCTTGAGGAGCCGGTTCGCCAGATCGCATGCAATGCAGGATTTGACGGCGGCGTAGTGGTCGATAAGATCATGAATTCCAAGAAGAAGGGCTGGGGCTTTGATGCCTACAACGAAGCCTATGTGGATATGGTTGCCTCCGGTATAGTTGATCCTACCAAGGTTACACGTTCCGCACTTCAGAACGCTGCTTCCATCGCAAGCATCATTCTCACAACCGAGTCTGTTGTTGCCGATATCAAGGAAAAGACTCCCGTGGCTCCCGCTGCAGGTGCAGACGGCGGCATGGGCGGCATGTATTAATAAATACGTTTCAAATGAATAGGCC
>URHI01000152.1 GCA_900547565.1 uncultured Eubacteriales bacterium
TATCTCGTATTCCACCTGCTGGCCCGCAACTTCCGTATATATCTTCATCGGGCCGCCGACACTGCCGTTCCAGCACTCGGTGGACGGAATACGCAGGCCGCCCTTTGTGCCGAGGACTATTGTGTCGCCGGCGGTATCCATATTCATTGCCCATGAGATACGGAAGTCAATGACAACATCGCCCTCCAGCCGTATAAATGCTGCCGAGAAGTCGTCCACTCCGAACACCTGGGCATACTCGGGGTGCGTAGTGTAATATTCGGGATTTGTGCCGAAATAATTTGACGAATAGCCCGATACGGTCAGCGGCTTGGGGTAGCCCAGTGCGTTGAGTATCATATCGAGCGAATAACATCCGATGTCACCGACGGCTCCGACACCCCTGCCGTATCAGAACGTATAAAGGTATCACCGTGGCCGACAGGTATACCGTGACGGCGTCCGCCGCCCGTCTGTATGTAGTAAATCTTACCAAGCACGCCCGAGCGGAATATTTTGCCTATCATCTGCATATTGGGATCAAAGCGCGGCTGAAACCCGATGGACAGTATTCTTCCCGTTCTCTTTTCGGTACGGCACAGCTCAACAGCTTCGTCAAGCGTAACCGTCATGGGTTTCTCAAGCAGAACATGCAGACCGTGCTCCATTGCGTACATAGCAGGTACGGCATGCTGACGGTTGTAGGTACATACCGACACGGCATCAAGCTGACATTCGGCTATCATCTGCTTGTAGTCGGTATATGTGCGGACGTTCTCAAGTCCGTATTTTTTAAAAAACGCCTCGGCCTTGCCGGGAACAAGGTCGGCACCGGCAACTATCTCCACCTCAGGAAACTGGAGATACGCCTTGATATGCGAGTTTGCAATTCCGCCGGTACCTATGAAGCCGACACGGATTTTGCGACCCAGCGTGTCAAGGCGGAAGCCGCCTTCACCCGGAGCGTCCTTGAACAGGTCAAGAATTTTTGCGTCGTTTTCCATTTGAGCCTTCCTTTCGGAATACAAATAATTTATCAGTATGATTATAAACCATCTTCCGCATTTTGTCAACAATAAAATACGGCAGTTTGCAGTTGACATTGCAATGCAAATAATGTTATAATACAATAAAAGTAATATTATTAATGAGGTGGGATATGTCATCCAGAAGACAATTTGTATTGATAATGACAGACACACAGCGTTACGACATGGTCAACTGCTACAAAAGCACCGGACTGTCCACGCCCAATCTTGACGCGCTTGCCGCTTCCGGAGTGCGCTACGAGCGGGCCTACACCACACAGCCGGTATGCGGCCCGGCCCGCGCAGGACTGTTCACCGGACTGTTCCCTGCCTGCACCGGCTCATGGGCCAACGGAATGGCACTCGGTGACAATGTCAAAACCATCGGTCAGCGACTGCATGACAACGGTCTTCACTGCGCCTACATAGGCAAATGGCATCTTGACGGAACGGATTATTTCGGCAACGGCTACTGTCCCGACGGCTGGGATGACGACTATTGGTATGATATGCGCCGCTACCTTGACGAGCTGCGTGAGGATGACCGCATACGCTCCCGTGCCACACAAACCATGCGATTCATCGACTGGACGGAGGACATGACCTACGGCTACCGTGTAATGCGCCGAGCTCTTGATTTCATGCAAAAATACCGCGATGAGGACTACTTTCTTGTTGTGTCGTTCGATGAGCCGCACGGACCGTATCTGTGCCCCAAGCCGTATGCCGACATGTACCGCGGCTATGAATTCCCCAAATCCCCGGCGGTGTGGGACACACTGCAGGGAAAGCCCGACTATCAGAAGGTCTGGGCTTCCGAAAAAGGCCCGAAACCGGACCGGGACGCGATAAAAATCAAAAATCCAGCCTTTTTCGGCTGTAATTCATACGTCGATGATCTGATAGGACGGGTAGTACGCCAGGTTCCGGACGATGCGGCAATTCTGTACACCTCTGATCACGGAGATCTGCTGCAGTCTCACTGCCTGTTCGCCAAAGGCCCGGCCGCTTATGACGACGTTGCGAGAATACCGTTTATTGTACGTCTGCCCGGCGGAGTACAGGGCGGGGTGTACTCAAAGCGTGCCGTGTCGCACATCAGTGTTTGTCCTACCGTGCTTGAATATTTCGGTATCCCCATTCCCAAGGTCATGCAGGGTGAGAGCATACTGCAAACGGCCATGGATACCGAGGCTGACGCACCGGAATATGTATTTTATGAATTCACCCGCTTCGAGCAGGATCACGACCATTACGGCGGCTTTCAGCCTATGCGCGCGGTCACGGACGGTCACTTCAAGCTGTCGCTGAATCTTATGTCCACCGACGAGCTGTACGATCTTGACAACGATCCTTACGAGCTGAACAATCTGATCAACGACCCTTCATTCGCCGAGGTACGCAACCGCCTGCACGATTCCATACTTGACAGCATGTGTCAGCGGCGCGACCCGTTCCGCGGCTATTACTGGGAAAACCGTCCGTGGCGAACCGACGCGCCTGCTCCCGACTGGCGCTGGCGCGGCTGGACCCGGCAGCGCGAGGAAGAGGAATACGAGCCGCGTCAGCTTGATTACGTAAACGGCCTTGTGATGAATCACCCGCAACGTCTCAAAATCAGCAACAGCAACGTAAAATTCAACAATATCGACCAACTGACTGACTGGCTGCGCCACTACGACGACTGATCATGAACATTCTTATTAAGCCGGCGTCCGGTGCCTGCAACATGCGGTGCCGCTATTGCTTTTACAACGACGAAATGGCTCACCGTTCTACTGCCATCATGGGTATGATGACAACAGATACTCTGGAGGTGCTGGTTAGCCGGGTAGTTGAGAGCGCGCAGAAACAATGTGTTTTCATGTTTCAGGGTGGCGAACCTACGCTGGTAGGCAAAGATTTTTACCGGGCACTCAGCAGGCTTGTCGGGCAATACAATAAGCGCGGTATACGTGTCGGATACGCTATACAGACCAACGGCTTCGCCATTGACGAGGAATGGGCTGAGCTGTTCGCACAAATGCACTTTCTGGTTGGGCTGTCGCTTGACGGCGGCCGTGAGCTGCACGACACCAACCGCCGCACGCCGTCCGGACGCGGGACCTTTGATGCTGTAATGAATGCCGCACGGCTGTTTGACCGTTTTGGCGTAGAGTACAACATACTGACCGTCGTCACCGGTGCCACTGCGCGCGGAGCGCTGAGCCTGCACAATTTCTTTGACGCACACGGCTTCCGCTACCGGCAGTATATCCCCTGTCTTGACCCACTCGGTCAGTCCGGTGCAGCAGCGCTGACAGACAGTCAGTATGCTACTTTTCTGTGCCGTACGTTTGATGCCTGGTATAGCGACATTGTGCGGGGAAAATACGTCTACAACCGCACGTTTGAAAACTACATGGCAATTATGCTGGGCCGTCAACCCGAGAGCTGCGGCATGGCGGGTGTCTGCTCGCCGCAATATGTTGTGGAAGCCGACGGAAGCGTTTATCCCTGCGATTTTTACGTGCTCGACGAATACCGTTTGGGTAGCATACTGACCGACAGCTTTGAGGATATGGACGCCCGGCGTCACGAGCTGGGGTTTATTGAGAGATCGGCCGTACTGCACCCCGACTGCCGCGAGTGCCGGTATTTTCAGCTGTGCCGCGGTGGCTGTTACCGTGAGCGCATCGAGATCTCACCCGAAATGCCGCCTAAAAACCGCTTCTGCGGGGCTTATCTGAAATTTTTTGACTATGCCGCAGACCGGTTATGGGATGCCGCAAGGCGGATTACATCATGGAGATAGGTGAAAATCACTTTACTGCTTTTGGCGGTAAAGTGATTTTTTGTAATAGATAGTTAGTTGGATTTTGGGGATACAGGAATAGTGTATTACAGAATGATGAAAGGATTTATAGGAATATCGTCTTACAGGACGATGAGAGGTGTACTTTTCTGGTACGCGCCAGAAAAGTACGAAAAGAACGCGCCCGGATGAGG
>URHI01000153.1 GCA_900547565.1 uncultured Eubacteriales bacterium
TGACAGACAATATCCCTATAGCCTCCATAGTTCAACTAACTATTATAAAAAATCACTTTACCGCCTTTTTGCAGTAAAGTGATTTTTGCGTTAAAATTCGGCACAGAAGGATATTCCCCCCGGCCGATGCACCGCGTCACCTTCAATTATAACTATAGCGGCATCGACACAGACCCGTCCGAGGCCGTGTTGGTTCGCCTGTAGTCGCTCGGCGGACAGCCGATGTGCCGTATAAAGGCCCGGTTGAACGTCCGCAACGTCGAAAAACCGACCGCTTCGCTGATTTCGGTTACGCTCAGCTCGGTCTGACGCAAATACCGGCATGCCGCCGCAACGCGAAGCGAGTTGACATAATCGTTGAACTGAACATGCAGCTTACTGCCGAATAAATGCGAAATATAATATTTGCTGATGTGCAGCTCCTCCGACAGCGTGGAAAGCGACAGCGGCAGTGTGTAGTTTTTGGAGCAATAATCTATTACGGTACGTATTACCTGCGTGTCACCGGTATGAGGGGTGCTCAGCTTCATACATCTCAAAAGCTCGCCGAAAAACGCCAGCAGATATCCTCGTAAAATCAATTCGTAATGATCCCCCGGTGTTTTGGATGCCGCTGCCATGGCCTGCATCAGCTGAGGAAGCACTGTCGGCAGGGCATTGGCGGGTATGAGATTTGACTCCGGAATGGCTGAGGTCAGAATGTCGCAGAATTCCGGAACAATATCCGGATTCACTATGAACAGCATGTATTTTTCCGACCCGTCGGAGATGAAGCGGTGTACCTGATTGGGAAATGCAACAAACAGATCCCCCGGCTGTATTTCGCATACCTCAGCATCTGCACAACCGATCGCGCTGCCTGCCTTAAGATATGCGATCTCAATGTGACGGTGCAGATGCGGCGAGCATGCCAGCTTGGTACGTCCGCCACGGTCATCGCGGTAAAAGAAATCGGTTTTGCGCTTTTCATAGAACGGTGGGGCACTGCCCACTCTTTCTACCGAAGCCATAATTACTGCCTCTCCCCTTCACGTTCACGGCGGGACGCAGCGCGGCGGCGTCTGAAGGCGTGAAAGCCGCCGGTGAACATCAGCAATATTGCAACGAGTGCGACAAACACCACCGTCACGAAGATTATTATCCACACCACCGGCGATGCGGTGGTGTTTTTGGCTTTTGATATGCCGGTCACAGAGAACACACCGTTGCCCTCGTCGGTTTTCAGTGACAGCGACAGCGTCAGCGCAGATTTGTCAAGCTCACTGCAAAAAGCCTTGACATCAAAAGCAATTTCACTGCACCCACGTTCAAAGCGGGCCACCGCGGTATATCGCCGACCGTCACCCTGCGCAAGTGTAAGCGTCAGCGAGCCGGAGCCTGAGCACTGACCCAGCGAAACGATTATTTTGTGCTGACCGGACAGCTGACGGCGGTCTATCTGATACTTCACCAGCGCAACACCGATGCCCGGTGTCAACATCAGCGCAGAGCCGCTTTCGTATCCCATCAGTGCGGGACGTGCAAGGTATCCGAGGCCTGACAGCTCAAAATCCTGCCGCTCGCCGCACGTAAAATCATAAAGCCCGGACACCTTCAATCCCTCGTGCGTGGTCAGCGGTGCGCCTGTTCCGGTGATGTACACCTTGGTTTGCGCCGCCACGGCCTGACTGTTATAAATATAATCCACCACACCGCCCTGACCGACGCCCTGTATCATGGCGGGCAGACGTCCGCCGCAGTCGGTGTCGACAATGGCCATGACATCCCATGCCGGCTTACGGCTGAGAATGTTGCCTGACAGGTCTGTGTTTGCAAGTCCGTGCCCGGCAAGAGAATAAGAGGTGTCCTCTGAGACTACGGTACTTCCTTCGGTATGACATCCCCAGATCAGCGCATCAACGCCGCCGTTCTCGAGCACCTTATAGTAGGCGTAGGCCAGCGAGGTTGCCTGTGCGTCGGGCGAGTCGGTGTCGGACACTGAAAAGCTGCCGATAATGACCGGCCGGCGCTCACCGCCGAAGCTGTAATTTTTGGAGATCAGCGAGGTCAGAATGTGTATATTGGCGGGTGAGATGAGCTGTGTTGATGCACCGCCTGCCAGCGCGTCATCCCAGATGCTGGAATCCTCGCGGCGATAAGCATATGCCGAGGCGGCGACGCCCCACCTGTAGTCGCCCCCGTCGCGCGTGATGCGGTTGAAGCAAGACAGAAAATCGTGTATTGAGGTTGCCGCTGTGTCAAAACCGTCGGGCACCAGCGACAGGTTGTTCGACGGGGCTATATATACGCAACCGTGACTGTAAACGGATGTAAGGCCTGCCCACGCAAGTCGGCACAGCCGGGCGTAGGCGCCGATATATTCTTCCGGCGTTCCGCTGATGCCCGGCTCGGTGGCAGGAAGGTTGACGTCACGGCCGACGATAAGGCTGCCGCAAAAGCCATATGGCGCATCAGGATCGGTGTAGCGGCCGGCCAGCAGACTTATAAGACCGGCCAGCTCGTCTGCGCGGCTTTCCACAAGTCGGCACAGACCGGCGGCCGAGTCGTAGGCGTCGCCCGGCATCAGGCGAATATATACGCGCACGCCCTGCCCGGAAAGCGACCGGACACTGTCGTCCAGCGCGGCCAGTGCCGCAGTGTTAATATGACAGGTGCGGCCGTTGAAGTCGAAGTCGGTTACATCCGCTCCGCCGCGTGCTGCCAGCAGTGCAGTCATGTCTGCCTCGAGCACAGCATGCGACAGGTTGAGCGCCAGCGCGTCACTGAGGTTGCTCACCTCCAGCCCCTTGAGCGAGCTGACGGTTGGGTAGGCGTAGGTGTAGGGGGCGGCGGGCGTGAGGTCGGAGATAAATTTCACGCCGCCGATGGTGTCATAGCTGTTCCCCTTGAGGATCGCGAGCTGATAGCCGGTATAGATCCCGCTGAGCTGTCCCTGCGTAAGCTCGGTCTTGTAGGTATAGTGATCAGTGACACGGAACTGTGTCACGGGAGAAAGCCCGTCAATCGACTCAGAGCCGTAGGGTAAAGCAAAAAGGTAGACTGTCTGCTTTTTGTTAGCAGACAAAAATTGCTCTGACAGCTGTATACGAACGTTGACCGTATGCCCGTTTTTGTCAAGCGTAACGGAGCTTACGCCGTCGGAAGCCGTTGCGGATTCGTCAGTGCCTGAGGTTGTATTATTTGTTGCCGCGGCGGGAAGACAGAGCTGAAAAAGCATTATAAGCGCCAGCAGCAACAGTGCCGTGCGTAAAAACAGACTGTGGCCCGAATTATGTACCATGTTCAGCGCCTCCTGCGAAAACATTTATACTTATAAATAGTATAGCACAACTGCCGACGGATTGCAACGGTCTGATGGCATATACGGACGTTTTTTGCCATAAAATATTGTGCAGGCCGTCCGGCATCGGACAAAAAATGTTATAGCCGGACGGAGAAGGAGAGGTATTGACGATGAAAAGACTTGCGGCGCACCCGGATTTCAGAGTGCTCAGAACGCTTGCGGCGGGCATGGCTGTGCTGCTCATTGCTTTCACGGCAGCATTTTTTGCCGGATGCAACGGACAGAATGTCGAGCCGGAGTACATGAACGGTGAGCTGAGTTGCGGCTTTCGCGGCAGGCTGAACGGCGTAGAGGTTGCGGGCGAGCTGTGGGTGTCGGCCAAAGGCAACGGGACTGCCAACGGCAATAATGCCGCTCCGGACAGCACTCCGAACGTGCGCAATGGCGTCGCCGAGAAGCCCTCCGAGAGCACCGGGACTGCCGCCCGGATTGCGCCGGGGAGGGATTTTAGCGTAAAATTCTCCTCTCCCGAGTCGTTGGCAGGCATTGAGATCAGCCGAAGGCAGGGCAATCTGGCAGTATCATCGGGCGACGTGGCGCTGACAGGCCTTGATGCCGGCGACTGGCTGGCAATACCCGCCGCGCTCTTCCCGGAGGGAACCGCCTGTGACGTGAGTGAGATTCCCGGCTGC
>URHI01000154.1 GCA_900547565.1 uncultured Eubacteriales bacterium
CCTGCCGCAAAGGTGGATGTTGAGGCGCTGTGCCGCGCGGTAGGTATAAACCGTGTGCGCGTGGTTGACCCGTATGCTCTTGATGAATGTGAGCGTGCGGTCAAAGAGGAGCTGGCGGCGGACGAGCCTTCGGTTATAATTTCCCGCCGTCCCTGCGTGCTGCTTAAGACAGTCAGGACGGGCGCACCGCTCAGCGTCAATGCCGATAAGTGCCGCGCCTGCCGACGCTGCATGAAGCTTGGGTGCCCGGCGCTGTCCTTGCACGGAGGGCGTGCAGTCATAGATGATACACTTTGTACGGGATGCCGGGTGTGCGAACAGCTGTGTGCTTTCGACGCCATTCAGTGACGGCGGACTGATTTACGTTTTCAAGGGCGGCAGGAGTTACCGCCGGGAAAGGCAGGATAGTGATATGGTACAAAACGCGAATATTATGATAGTCGGCGTCGGAGGGCAGGGAACATTGCTGGCCTCCAAGCTGCTCGGCAAGATACTGGTTGACGAGGGCTTTGATGTCAAGGTGTCGGAGCTGCATGGCATGAGCCAGCGTGGCGGAAGTGTGGTAACTTATGTTAAGTACGGTGAGAGCGTGGCCGCTCCCGTTATTTGCGACGGTGAGGCGGATTATATCGTTTCTTTTGAAGAGCTGGAGGCGGCAAGGTGGGTGCAGTGCCTGAAGCAGGGAGGTACCGTTATAACGAACACCCAGCAGATTGACCCTATGCCTGTTACCTCCGGGGCATGCGAATATCCCGCAGATGTGCTCGGTCGCCTGCGGACACACGGCGTCAATGTTATCGAAATTGACGCGCTGAGCATCGCCGAGCAGGCCGGATCGGCCAAGGCAGTCAACCTGGTGCTTATGGGCGTGTTGGCACGTCTTCTCGGAATAGAGCAGACAAAGTGGTTTGATGCAATTGAGAATAATGTCAAGCCCGCATTTGTGGAGCTTAACAAAAAAGCATTCTCGGTATCCTATGAAATGACAAGTGTCTGAGGGCGTTATATGGAAAAATACTGGAATAAAGACCGTGAAACGGCTTCACGGGAGCAAATAAACAAGTGGCAGCTTGAAGGGCTTCAAAAAACAGTCCGTCGTGTGTACGATCGTGTGCCGCTTTACCGCGAGCGCATGATGGCGGCCGGCATTACTCCGGATGATATCAAAACATTGGATGACCTTCGTCATCTCCCCTTTACATCAAAGCAGGATCTGCGCGACACATATCCCTACGGCATGTTTGCCGTGCCGATGGAGGATGTGGTAAGACTGCACGCTTCAAGCGGTACTACCGGCAAACAGATCGTAGTAGGCTATACCCGCCACGATCTTGAAATCTGGGCAGATATCTGTGCCCGGGCGCTGGTCGCCGCAGGAGCAACAAAGTCGGATAAGGTGCATGTTTCATACGGCTATGGACTGTTTACCGGAGGCTTGGGATTGCACGGAGGCGTCGAGCGCATAGGCGCTACGGTCATTCCCGTATCGTCGGGCAACACGGCACGGCAGATTACCATAATGCAGGATTTTGGGTCGGATATACTGTGCTGTACGCCGTCATATGCCATGTACATGGCAGAGGAGCTGGAAAAAGCGGGAGTCGACACGTCCCGACTTGCGCTGCGCGCGGGAATTTTCGGCGCAGAGCCGTGGACAGAGGAAATGCGACTTCAGATAGAACGCAAGCTGCACATTCGTGCATACGATATTTACGGTCTTACCGAAATTATGGGACCGGGCGTGGCATATGAGTGTGAATGTCAGCATGGTATGCACGTAAATGAGGACCATTTCATAATTGAGATAATTGATCCTAAGACCGGAGAACCGGTGCCGGACGGTACACAGGGCGAAATAGTATTCTCGTGTATTACCAAAGAGGCATTTCCGCTGATACGTTTCCGTACAAAAGATATCGGCGTTATCACGCACGAGGCCTGTGAGTGCGGACGTACGTTTGTGCGCATGTCCAAGCCGCGTGGACGTACGGACGATATGCTTATTATCCGTGGTGTCAATGTATTCCCGTCGCAGATCGAAACTGTGCTGCTGCGTCTCGGCTTTGCTCCCAATTACCAGCTGGTAGTCGACCGTGTCAACAACCTTGATACGCTTGAGGTCAGACTGGAAATCACGCCAACTACCTTTAATGATGTCACTACGGTGCTGTCGGGTGTTGAGCGCGGTATAGCCGAGGAGCTTAAGAGCCTGTTGGGTATTTCTGCCAAGGTGACGCTTGTCGCGCCGGGTTCGATCGCACGTTCGGAAGGCAAGGCAGTGCGCGTTGTGGACCACCGCCACCTGCTTGACTGATATTTTGAAAGGAAGGTTTGCGCTATGACAATTACACAGCTTTCTGTTTTTGTGGAGAACAGCCCCGGTGCGCTTGCGCGTGTTACCGGGATCCTGGCCAAAAACAACATCGATATCCGCGCCATGTCGTTGGCGGAAACACAAAATTTCGGCGTGCTTCGCCTTATAGTTGATGATTACCGGAAGGCAGGCGAGGTGCTTGAGAAAAACAACATTGTTTTCCATTTCCCCAACGTGGTGGCAGCCGCAATTCCTGACGAGCCGGGAGGGCTTGCGCAGGTGCTGTCTCTGCTGGCGGACGCGAGCGTCAATATTACCTATATGTACGCCTTTATCGCAGTGTCGGGGCACTGTGCAACTGTGGTGCTGAGAATATCGAGCGCTCAGCGTCAGCGGGCAATCGATGCGCTGACGGCGGGCGGTGTCAGAATATTCGACGAAAAGGATATAAGTTCGCTCTGACGTCAGACATAAAAACGACCGGAGTCTCAACAAAGGCTTCGGTCGTTTTTATGTATTTGTACATTTTCACGCTTTTTGTTGGGCATTTATGCTTTGTCGTAAAGGTCGATGAGATACCGTCCGACTTCATAGGCGAATTTTCCCGCACTTATGCGCAGATCATCCGGAATCCCACCGAAAAAGCCGTGAATTTCATAGGTGAAGTCGCCCGGATAGCCGATCTCTTTGAGCAGTGGCATAATACTTTCCCACGGCGTGTTGCCGCGGATAAAGGGTATAAAGTGGTCATCCTGTTTACCGTCACATTCCTGAACATGCGTTGCGCGCAGACGGTGACCGAGCTTGCGAAGAGGAACAGTCTGGTCGCGGTAGACCAGCTGGGCGTGTCCGAAATCCCAACAGCCCATGAGGTCGGGGTCGTTGATCGTGTCGATGACGGCTATCTGTTCTTCAACTGTTGCGGTGAAGCGATGGCGTGTTTTGGCTGGGTGAAATTCGGCCATGTTTTCCACCGCAATACCGGTGCCGTATCGCTTGGCCCACTCGAGAAGCGGTTTGTAAAATTCTATGTTGGTCTTCAGATTCTGTTCGAACCCCATCTCATCGTCCAGCACATCGGTCTGCGCGTGGGTGACGACCCACTTTACGCCGAGCTTTGCACTGGCATATATCGAACGGCGGACAGATTCATAATACCAGGCGCGATCCTCATCAGTCAGCTTGCGGTCGGCGCGGCGAAGGTTGGAGTCAAATGGCGCGTGTGACTGCGAGAAAGCAACGCCGTACTTTGCGCCGGCCTCGCCAAGCTCATCAACGTATTTCAGCCAGTCGTCCGAGCAGAACAGCGAGCCACAGTTGCGATTTACGGCAAAGCAGAAATTGAGGTCAATAACCTCAAATCCACATTCGCGGCACATGGCGATAGATTGAGTAAGCGGCGTTCCGCCGCCCTGACGGCGGCCGGGGAATATGCAGGTAGATGTAGCAAGACGCATAGTTTACCTCCGAAAAATCAGAAAAAAGTCGCAAAAAGCCGGATGAAACGGCAAGTATTTTTCAAATAGGGATTGACAAATCAGCCGGAATATTATAAAATAATAGGCGTGAGATTTAAATATTGCAGGCATAGTTCAGTGGTAGAACACCAGCTTCCCAAGCTGGATATGCGGGTTCGATTCCCGTTGCCTGCTC
>URHI01000155.1 GCA_900547565.1 uncultured Eubacteriales bacterium
CCGGTAATACCCATGCCGATACCGATATCGGCGTTTTTTATCGACGGTGCGTCGTTGACACCGTCACCCGTCATGGCCGTAACCATGCCGCGGGCACGCCATGCGTTGACTATACGCACCTTGTGCTCGGGCTTGACACGCGCGTAAACACCGTACAGATCGACATCACGCAGAAAGTCCTCGTCCGATATCTCGTCCAGCATAGCACCCGTAATAGCCTGCGACGGGTCGGTGATTATGCCCAGCTGCATTGCTATGGCGGCGGCGGTATCGCGGTGGTCGCCCGTAATCATGATGGGACGTATGCCCGCCTCGCGGCAACGCTCAATAGCGGCCGGAACCTCCTCGCGCACGGGGTCTATCATGCCGACAAGCCCTATCATGATAAGCGCACTCTCGTCGGCGGGAGTCAGCGCGTCAGGCTGGCTGTCATACTCGCGGTAAGCCGCGGCAAGCACACGCAGTGCCTGGTCGGCCAGCCGTTTGTTCTCGGATACATAGTAGGCGCGGCGCTCGTCCGTCATGGGCAGTACCTTACCGCCCTCAAGATAATAGTCACACTTGGAAATAACCACGTCGGGCGCTCCGGTCGTGTGCTGAATATAGCCTCCCTCGGGACGGCTGTGCAGCGTTGTCATGAGCTTGCGCTCGGAGTCAAACGGAATTTCTGCCACGCGGGGATATTTGGCAGTCAGCTCGTACTTGGGAAGGCCTACAGCTTTGGCGTAATTAACGACTGCGGCCTGCGTCGGGTCGCCGTTTGCCATGCCGTCCTCATCAAGCTCAGAGTCGGAGCACAGTGCCAGCGAGGTGGCAAGCAGCGCCTCGTCATCTCCGGAATGTTGAACAACGGTCATTTTGTTCTGTGTCAGCGTGCCGGTTTTATCCGAGCATATGATCTGGGTGCACCCCAGCGTTTCAACCGCGGTGAGCTTACGGATTATTGCATTGCGCTTGGACATTTTGGTCACGCCGATAGACAGCACTATGGTAACGACCGCTGCCAGTCCTTCGGGAATGGCCGCCACTGCCAGACTGACCGCCAGCATGAACGACGAAATAATGGTGTTGAACTCAAATCCGTCCTTTATAAGGCTGACCGCAAACATGACCACGCATATGCCAAGCACCAGCCAGGTCAGTATCTTACTCAACTGCGACAGCTTTTTCTGAAGCGGCGTCTCGCCCTCCTCGGCGGACGAGATAGCCGTGGCGATCTTGCCCATCTCGGTATCCATACCGGTGTTGCAAACCACCATTTTACCGCGTCCGTAAACAGCACAGCTGCCCATATACACCATGTTGATACGGTCGCCCAGCGTAATATCACCGTTCGCGTCGCTCAGCACGTCGGACGTTTTTTCGACCGGAACCGACTCACCCGTCAGTGCAGCCTCCTCGACCTTGAGCGACACACACTCGATAAGACGTCCGTCGGCAGGAATGGCGTCTCCGGCTTCAAGCACGACAACGTCGCCGACGACCAGCTCTTCACTTTTTATATGGACGAGCTTACCGTCGCGTATGACCTTTGAGGTTGCGGCCGACATTTCCTTGAGCGCGTCGATAGCTTTTTCGGCCTTGCTCTCCTGCACCACACCCAGCACGGTGTTCAGCACAACGACAAACAGGATAATGAACACGTCGGTGAACGACTCGTTCTGCAGTGCCGATGTGATGCCGGAAATGACGGCAGCCGCGATGAGTATGAGCACCATCGGGTCGGCGATCTGCGAGAAGATTCGCGCTATCATCGAGGTCTTTTTGCCCTCTTCGAGACGGTTACGACCGTTTTTCTCCAGCCGTGACGCGGCCTCAGCCGAGCTTAGTCCGGCATTCGTTGAGCCGGTTTGCTCCAACACCTGACCAGCTGTCTGAAAGTAATGTTTCACTTTATCTCTCCTTAATAAAAATATTATTCCTTCGTTAATGGATAAAAAAATAACGGGACGCCATGCACGGTCAACCGCGCACAAGTCTCGTTCTTCTGCCGCTGGGGCGGCACTATCCGTGCCAGACGGTACTCAATAAAGGCACCGCCATGATGTTGACCCGGATCGCGTTTGTCGCGAACTACTCCCCTATGCGTTTTGAATTATACCACACTTCCGCGATTTTGTCAACAATTATTTATTTGCTTTTTGTGAATTATTTAATCAAATTTGTACATTGTGACCGATAAACATGTGTGTTTTTCAACAAAAGCGATATTGACAATCACGAGAAGTTCTGTTATAATGTTAACATAAATACACAATAAATAATATTTTGTCAAGGAGGAAAACAGCAATACGCTGAATATGCGGATATGAAATTATTTACCCGTATCACCACATTCATTCTGGCGTTGCTTATGATATGTGCCATGGCCGTAGCCTGCGCAAACAATCAGGGCGATAATCAGGATACAACCACCCCCAAAGCAGACAATCCCGGAGACAATCCCGCAGCGCCCTCAGGAGATGACACAGCTGCCAATGTTGACGAGAACGGTTTTCTGAAAGACAACCTTCCTGACGACCTTGACTACAAAAACGCTGAGGTAATGGTTCTTCACTGGAACGCCGAGCGTGACGAATTTGTCAGCGAAGGCATAAGCGGAGACAACATCCTCGATGCCATTTGGACACGTAATATCAATATTGAAGACAGACTGGGTGTCAAGCTGTCATTTGAGGAATGCAAGGGCAACAACAAAAACATCGACGTGTTTCTTAAAAAGGTCTCCAACAGCTTCTCTGCCGGAGATAAGATCTATGACATCATTGCAACGTATTCCCGTACCGCTGCTCAGCTGGCTATCAAGGGATTTTACGCCGACCTCAACAAAATCGAGGACAGCTACATAGACAAAGACATGCCCTGGTGGCCCGACGCCATTACCGAAACAATGGGTGTCGGCGACGCTCTGTACTACATCTCGGGCGATGCCTCCACCAACACCATGCACTTCATGTACACCATATACTACAATAAGGAACTGCTGACCGATCGCGGCCTCACAGATCCCACCGAGTATGTTCTCAACAACACCTGGACGATCGACAAGCTCATTGAAATGTCCACCAATCAGTATCAGGATCTTGACAATGATGCTTCCCTTTCCCAAGGCGATTTCTACGGCTTCACTACCATTTACTACGGCGTTGACGCATTCTATACAGGCTCAGACCTTAAGCTGGTTGAGCGCACCAGCGACTCCGATTTCATCAAGATTTCGGAAGACTACTTCTCTCAAAAAGCTATCGACTTGGTCGACAAGCTCAAGGGCTGGCTCACATCAAGCGACTGTTACGTTAGCCGCAAGAGCGCAGCGGTTTCGTTCGCTGTTCCCTTTGTAAACGGCAACGCACTGTTCTGCCAGAACCGTGTTTACCTGGCGGACGCCAAGCACGGCAGCGGCCTTAACAGTGTTGAGTGGAAATACGGTTTGGTTCCCACTCCCAAGTACAGTGAGAGCCAGGAAAACTACATCACAGTTATCGGTAACCCCTTTACGCTTTACGGTGTTATGACCGACTGCGATCAAAAGACCATGATGAGTGCCGTTATCGAGTGCTGGGGCAGTGAGGCTTACCGCCTTACCACACCCGCGCTGTTCGAGACCAACATGAAGTACAAATACAGCGCGCTTGATGTTTCGGCTCAGATGTTCGATATTCTGCGTGATACCTCGTCGTTTGACCAGGGCCGTATTTACGCCAACACGCTCGGTCCGTACATGTCCGAGATTATCAGTAGCTGCGCCTGCGACGGCGGATCATGGGCAACCATATCGAAACCGTACTCCCGCGCACTTACCAAACAGCTGGAGAACATAATCAAATCTTTCCAGAAGATTCAGGATAATTCCAACTGAATCGTATAGATCCCAATAGGGCTGAAATCC
>URHI01000156.1 GCA_900547565.1 uncultured Eubacteriales bacterium
ATCAGTGAATTTTGCCTCGGCAAAATTCGTGCGTGAAAAAGTACATTTCACTTTTTTAGAGGAAAGCAACTTTAACGCTAGTTTTCCTCCCCGGCATCACTGCGTGCATTGCTGCCTTAATCACTGTGCGCGTCATCTTGTGCGCCGCAGTGTGCATCACTGCCTTCATTCCGGGGAACTTCTCCTGTGATATTTGTGTCATTGGCGGTATCGTCACTCTCATTATTTTTCATCCTGCGCGGGCGCCGTTCCGGGACCGGGTCATATCCTCCGGCGCAAAATGGATTGCACCGCAGTATTCGCCAGACGGTCAGGCCGAGCCCGACAAAAAAGCCACGTTTCGAAAACGCCTCAATGGCGTAGGCAGAACAGGTCGGCGTAAACCGACATGTCGGATGCCGTTTGAGAGGTGAGATAAATTTCTGGTACAGACGTATAAGCCAGATACAGATATACTTCATTGTTGTGTCACGGTAAGCATACCGAGCTTGGCAAATGCACGCCGCAACTCACGGTAAATATCCTGACTTTTACATACCTCAATGCCCTCCCGGGCGCTGATGACAACAATAAACCCGCTGCGCACGCCCTCGCGCTCAAGCTGCGCATAGGCCGCACGCATAATACGGCGTGCACGACTGCGCACCACCGCGCCACCCACCTTTTTGGAGGCCGTGACGCCCACGCGGTTGAGATATTTCTTTTCAGGATTCGCCTTCATGAGCCGGAATGCGTTTTTATCCTTGAGTACAAAAACGCAGATATAGCGGCCGAGATACCGGTCGCCGCCCTTGTATGCTTTGGAAAATAAATGATTTTCGGTGAGAGCCAGGTGTTTCATGATAATCTCCATTCTGCCGCTTTGCGGCAGCACAAATAATAATCAGTGAATTTTGCCCCGGCAAAATTCGTGCGTGAAAAAGAATATTTCACTTTTAGATGGACGCTGCTTTCACGCTACTTTCTCCCCCAAATGCTGCCGTTACAAAAAACCCCGACGCTCCCCAAAACACAGCTGCGTTTGTTGGCGGTCGGTGGTTTTATCGATATTGACTATCGTGGCATGATCAGTCCGGATTAATAGGAAAGTCTGACTCTGCCTTTTGCACGTCTTCTCTTGAGAACTTTTCTGCCGTCCGCGGTTTTCATTCTCTTTCTGAAGCCGTGTTCCTTTTGTCTTTGACGCTTTTTGGGCTGGTAGGTTCTGAGCATTAAGATGCACCTCCTTTGGTTTGGTTATGGAAGCGTATAATCTGCCGATTTACACGTCTTGACACAATGACAGATTATATTATACACACAAACACCCCTGCTTGTCAATAGTTTTTTGAAATTTTCCCACGTTTTACTTGCCCACGCAGAAGCGCGAGAATATGTCATTGACAATATCGACCGTCACAGCACGGCCGTCTATCTCGGCGAGCGCCGCCATTGCGACCTCAAGGTCACTGCAGCACACGTCCTCGGGCAATCCCGCGCGCAGCGCCCCGAGCGACGATCTTACCGCACCGGCAGCGCCGTGAAGCGCGGCATACTGACGTGCCGTGGCCACAATTGCATCCTGCGACATATTGAGACTGCCGTCTATGAACAGCCCGTTTATGCGTCGGCTCAGCTCGTCCAGGCCCTCACCCGTACGTGCCGAAATGCGTAGCGCCCCCGAGATACTCACCGCATCGGGGTGACGCGGCAGATCGCATTTGGTTTCGAGCTTTATTACCGGGGAAATAATGCCGTCCAGCATATCGGCAAGCCCGCGATCCTCATCGCACGCCGGCCGCGAGGTGTCGAACAGCGCAATGACAAGCTCCGCGCCGGCAATTTTTTCGCGCGCACGGCTGATGCCTATCTGCTCCACCGTATCGTCGCTCTCACGCAGTCCCGCCGTGTCGCATAGTCTGAGCGTCACACCGCCGACGCTGACGGTCTGCTCAAGAATATCGCGCGTAGTTCCCGCAACGTCGGTAACAATAGCGGCCTCACTGCCCACCAGCGCATTATACAGCGAGCTTTTGCCGCTGTTCACCGCGCCGCACAGCACAGTGGATATGCCCTCGCTGACGGCGTGTCCGGTGCGGTAGGTAGCCAGCAGTGCCGAAATGTCGCGGCTGATGCCGTCCACTCCTTGCTCAAGCTGGTCGCGTGTAAGTCCGGCAAGATCTTCATCGGGAAAGTCAACGCGGGCATAAATGTCGCTGACCAGCGTCCGCAGGCGTGTATACAGGTCCGTGACCTCGCGGCCGAGACGGCCGCCCATACCGGAGCGTGACAATACCAGCTGCTCATGCGTCCTGGCATCAAGCAATGAAGCCAGCGCCTCGGCCTCGGACAGTCCCATGCGTCCGCCGACAAAAGCGCGGCGCGTAAACTCACCCGGCTCCGCCATGCGCGCTCCGGCGCACAGCACGGCCTCAAGCACGGTCTGCGTCATAAGCACACCGCCGTGACAGCATATCTCGATCGTATCCTCGCCGGTATACGAGTGCGGCGCGCGGTAATACACGGCAATTCCGTCGTCAATGACGGCAGTATCCCCGTCCGGCTCACGCGACAGTATATCGCCGTAAACGGCGCGGCGCGGCGGCAGTGCGCTGAGCCGGTCAGCTGTGCCGTGCGGTCTGAATACGCGGTCTGCAACCGCCGCTGCGTCCTGCCCGGACACGCGTATCATGGCAACTCCGCCCTTCCCGGGAGGGGTGGAGATCGCCGCTATTGTATCGTTCAGTACCATTCAACTTATCCTCTGTAATTATAATCCTCTTGTCGGAAGAAGTATCCGTGCAGTCCGTCCTGACCCGCGCGTCACAGCCCGCATATCAGCCGCTCTATCGGCTCATACCCTCGCCCCGACAGCTTGACCGCCATGTCGGCCTCGGAGCACCGGCCGACAATATCCCTCAGTATCCCGGCATCGGTCGATGCCACGCCGTTGAGATACAGCCCCACACGATATTCATGTATGCGTGTGAGCTGCGCTATGGCGGCTGCCCGCAGTCCCTCGTCCGACAGCCGGCGAACGGTAAGCATATCGCAGAACACCCGTGAAATGTCTCCCATAATAATTGTCGGCTCGATGCGCTGCCGCTTCATCTCGGCCAGAATTCCCAGTGCCCGCTGACGGTCGCCTGAGGTTATTGCATTTGCGAACGCAAACGCGTCATAGCTCCGGTCGGGCACGGCTGCCGCGGTTATATCCCCGGCAGTCAGCTCATTGCGGCCGTCCGCCAGCACATAAAAGCTGATCTTATCTATTTCACCCGCCAGCGTAAACATAGACGTGCCGCAGTAATCAACCACACGGGTACACAGCTGCGGCGTCGCCGCAACGACGTGGAACTCAAAATGCTTACCGACCCAGCCGGCAAGCCGCGCCGGCGTCACGCGGGCAAAGCGGACCGGCGTGAGCAGTCCGCCCAGCCTCAAGAGCACTGCCGACGGCTTGCCGGGCAGTCTTCCCTCTTCAATACCGCCCTCGGGCACCGACAGCACCAGCGTATTGTAGTCGTAATCCTCCAGCATCGCCAGCGCGTCGCACAGCGCGCCGAGCTCGTCCTGCCGCATGGACGATATGTCAAGCCCTGACACGGTGATCAGCTTGCGCCCGCCGAGCATGGGGGGCGGCTCCAGTGCGTCGAGCAGCCGTGAAGCCGTAAAGTCGAGCGCCGTGAAGCGTATGTCATCAAAGGCAGCGGCGGCGGGGTCGGGACAGACCGCCT
>URHI01000157.1 GCA_900547565.1 uncultured Eubacteriales bacterium
GGTATGAACCGGTTGCTCTAGCCAACTGAGCTACTCCGCCATTTCGCATCACTCACGACGCCCGATTATTATATCATACGGCTGAGCCTTTGTCAACACTTTTTTGCTAAAAAAATCTTTCTTTTTCCTGATATTTTTCAAAATAACAAGTCACGCCATAAACAATATAATAACACCGTTTTTTTAACTTTATTCGCTTTTCCCCTTGAAAAAAGCGTCATAATGCATTATAATATTATAATATATTTAATAAAATTCTAAAAAGGAGGAGACAAATTTGAATCCGAGTTTTAAGGGCGGCCTGCACATAAATGAGCATAAAAACACCTGTGCCTGTGCCGCACTCAGACTTCCCGCTCCCACGCTGGTAAAAATCTCACTGTCTCAGCACAGCGGGGCGCCCATGAAAGCCACTGTGGCACCGGGCGATCATGTCAACGTCGGTCAACCTATCTCCACATCTGACGCATCAATATGGTGTCCCGTTCACGCAAGCGTATCCGGAACAGTTAAGGCAATTGAGCTTATCAGTGACGCCGGACGCGCCGCGCCGGTAGAAGCGGTCGTCATTGAAAACGACTTTGCCGACACACCTGATCCGGATATGGTTCAGACAAAGCCGCTCTCTGAGCTTACAGGTGATGAGATCGTTGAGCTTGTGCGCCGTGCCGGTGTTGTCGGAATGGGCGGAGCAGTTTTTCCGGCATATGCAAAAATCAAAAATTCCACAGGCAAAGCCAAAACTCTTTTGGTAAACTGCGCCGAGTGCGAACCGTACATAACCGCCGACCACCGCACAATGCTTGAGCAATCAGACGAAGTAATTGGCGGTGTCCGCCTGCTGATACGTGCCATGGACGTTGAACGTGCGATACTTGCCATAGAGGACAACAAAAAGGATGCTGCCGAACTATTGCGTTCACGTTTGACTGCCGATGACCCGATAGAGGTACGTCTGCTCAAAACCAAGTATCCCCAAGGTGAAAAAAGCATGATAATCTACTCGCTCACCCGCAAGGAGCCGACTCACGGCGTGCGGCTGGCCGACATAGGTTATGTTATTTTTAATGTAGAATCCTGCGCCTCAATATATAGGGCATGCCGCTACGGGACTGCCCTCACAGAGCGCATAGTCACGATTGACGGAGACTGCATTTCCAAGCCGCAGAACGTCATCGCGCGCATCGGCACACCTATACGGGACATTATCGACTTTTGCGGAGGCCTTAAGTGCCAACCCAAAAAAGTGATCAACGGCGGTCCGATGATGGGAGCTGCACAGTGGAATATGGACGGCGTTGTCACCAAAGGCACCTCGGCACTGCTGTTCTTCTCAGAGAAAGCCGAGAACCGCGATAATCTGCCTCCTGTCTGCATACGTTGCGGACGCTGTGTAAAGAACTGCCCCATGCATCTCATGCCAAACTATCTTGTCAAGCTGGCACAATCCAAAAAATACACTGAATGTGAACAATATCATATATCCGACTGCATGGAATGCGGCACCTGCTCTTACAACTGCCCCGGTCATATGGAAATAGTCCAATACATCCGGGTAGCCAAGGGTGCACTCCGTGCACGCCGATAAGGGGGTACAGTATGAATACCGAAATAAACAAATCCCAAATGCTGACAGTATCCCCTGCCCCGCACATTCATACAAACGATAATGTGTCACGTATTATGCTGCGCGTTATAATCGCGTTGTTGCCTGCGCTTGCGTGGGGAACCTATATATTCGGTCTGCGTGCGCTTATCGTATGCCTTGTGTGCAGTGCATCTGCCGTACTGTTTGAGGCACTGTGCCAATGGATAATGAAAAAGCCCATAACCATAACCGATTTGTCAGCACTGGTAACGGGGTTGCTGCTCGGACTCAATCTTCCGTCAACGGCGCCTATATGGATGGCCGTCATAGGTTCGGCTTTCGCCATTATTGTAGCAAAGCAGGTGTTCGGCGGACTCGGCAAAAATGTGTTCAATCCGGCACTGGCGGCAAGAGTCTTCCTGTGCCTTGCCTGGCCGTCTCAGATGACCTGCTACACAGCGCCCGGCGATCGACTGCTTTGGTCAGCGGCCGATGCAGTTGCCTCGGCAACTCCCCTGGCATCGCTGAAGCACGGCAACCTGCCCGATGCAACGCTGACCGACATGCTGCTCGGCCGTTGCGGCGGCACAATCGGTGAAGTATCTGCCCTGCTGCTTCTGCTCGGCGGTGTGTATCTGATCGTACGCAAAGTAATAACCTGGCACATTCCGGTAGCGTTTATCGGAACGGTTGCCTTAGTCACGTTTGTACTGCCATCAGCCGGGTTTGAGTCGGTCTCGCGCCTTGACTTCATGCTGTACGAGGTACTGGCCGGCGGTCTTATACTCGGTGCTGTGTTCATGGCGACCGATTATGTCACCTCGCCGGTCACAGCAGTAGGCCGACTGATATACGGTGCAGGCTGCGGACTGCTTGTTGTGTTCATACGCTATTTCGGAGGATATCCCGAGGGCGTGTCATTCTCAATTCTCATAATGAATTCGTTGGTCTGGTACATTGAACGTATATCGAGACCTCGGGTGTTCGGCGGAGGTGGAAAGCATGGAAAAAAATAAATCCGTACTTATCTCGTCCCTGAAAATGGTGCTGACACTGTTCATCATATGTGCAGTCACCTCGGGCGTTGTGGCAGTCATCAACGTACTGACTGCCGACAAAATTGCCGAGAATCTTGAAGGAGAAATACGTGAATCCATAGAAAGCATGTTCGGTGAGGGCGTCAGTTACACTACACTTTCCGACGTGCCGCTGGAAGACGATGCAATAATATACCGCATAACGTCAGGAGACGACACATATTACTGCGTAAATCTCAACTCGTCTGGCTTCGGCGGGGACATAGGTATGCTGGTGTCATGTGACAGCTCCGGAAAAATTCTCGGTGTCAGAGTCGTATCACATTCCGAGACTCCGGGACTTGGCAGCCGCGCAACCGAAGTCAGCTTTCTGTCCGGCTTTACTGGTGCCGACAGCCCCGACGCTGTGGACTCTATCGCCGGTGCGACGATAAGCTCCACCGCCATAAAAAACGGCATTGCCGGAGCTCAGAAGCTACTGAAAAATGCCGGGCTGATCAATAACGAAAAACTTGGGGAGGTTACACAATGAGCTTCAAGAGTTTTGCAAAACAGCTCCGGAACGGCATAATTGACAACAACCCGGTGTTTATTCAACTGCTTGGAATGTGCCCCACACTGGCAACAACAACGTCTGTCAAAAATGCCGTCGGCATGGGACTTGCCGCAACGGCAGTGCTTATATGCTCCAATATTCTCATCTCACTTCTGCGCAAATTTATTCCTAAGCAAGTGAGAATCGCCGCTTATATAGTCATTATTTCCGGATTTGTGACGGCGGTTGAATTACTTATCAAGGCATATTTTTACGATCTGTACGGCTCGCTCGGACTGTTTATACCTCTTATCGTAGTCAACTGCATCATACTCGCGCGTGCCGAGGCATTCGCCTCCAAAAACCCGGTGCTGCCAAGCGCGGTCGACGGTCTTTCAATGGGCCTTGGCTTCACATTTGCACTGATAATCATAGCAACTGTACGTGAAATACTCGGCAACGGCACCTTCCTCGGCATCAGCCTGTTCGGTGACGCTTTTTCACC
>URHI01000158.1 GCA_900547565.1 uncultured Eubacteriales bacterium
TACATGTGCTTTACTTAAAACGGTACGGATTTCTATGCGCATCTGCACCAGAAATACAGTGTCGTCATCACATAGAAGGATACGAATCATGTTGGCTCCTATTTCTGTTTGGCAATTGGTAAAATTACTTTTCATATGGTTGCCTCCTGATTTTACACTTGCGAATGTCTTTACGTCAATATAATTCAGCATAATTATACAACATATGTCAAGAACTACAAAAATGCAGAATGCGGTAATAATGAAATCCATGATGGTCTGCAGCCATGTGCCCCACAGAATGGCGACCTCGGCTGTCTCGATAGCGCCGGTTTCCGCATTGACAACGGCGGGGGTTATGACTGTTTTGATTCCGTCAAGACTGCCGCTCTTGATGAACATACCGACGAAGGGATTGATGATGTAGTTAACCAAACCGGTAACAATTTTACCGAAGGATCCGCCTATCACAACACCGACAGCCATGTCAATAACATTTCCGCGGGTTATAAAAGCCTTGAAGTCCTTCCAAAAAGTGCCTTTTTTCTTTTCAGTCATTTTCAAGTCTCCTTGTTTGTTGAAAAAATCACAATAAATATTATAACCTTTCAGCACTACATTGTCAATCCCTTTTTATTTTTTCGGTATTGGAAATTACATTTTGGGCAGGCCGGCAAAGCCACGCTCCAGATCTTCATCGGTAGGAATGTAGTCGCTCATGGTGCCGTCGTTGAATTTTTCATATGCAGTCATATCAAAATAACCTGTTCCGGTAAGTCCGAACACAATGTTCTTTGCTTCACCGCTCTCACGGCAGGCAATAGCTTCATCAATGGCAACCCTGATAGCGTGCGAGCTTTCGGGGGCCGGAAGTATTCCCTCGACGCGGGCAAAATACTCAGCCGCCTCAAATATATCGGTCTGCTTGACGCTGCGCGCTTCCATAAGTCCGTCATCGTACAACTGTGACAGCACCGGGCTCATGCCGTGGTAGCGCAGGCCACCCGCATGGTTGGGAGCGGGGATAAATCCGCTACCGAGTGTGTACATTTTGGCCAGCGGGCAGACCATGCCGGTGTCGCAGAAATCGTATGCGAAGCGTCCGCGTGTGAACGACGGGCAGGAGGCAGGTTCAACGGCAATAAAGTGGTAGTCTGCCTCACCTCTCAGCTTTTCGCCCATAAAAGGAGCGATCAGTCCGCCCAGGTTTGATCCGCCGCCGGCGCAACCGATAATGATGTCGGGCTTGACACCGTATTTGTCAAGTGCGGCTTTTGTCTCAACGCCGATCACCGACTGATGCAGAAGCACCTGATTGAGCACGCTTCCGAGAACATATCTGTAACCGGGAGTTCCGACGGCCACCTCGACGGCCTCGGATATGGCACATCCGAGTGAGCCGCCTGTGCCCGGGAACTTGGCAAGTATTTCACGTCCTACGTTTGTGGTATCGGAGGGGGAGGGCGTCACATTGGCGCCGTATGTCCGCATGACCTCGCGGCGGAACGGCTTTTGCTCATAAGACACCTTGACCATAAACACCTTGCAATCAAGGCCGAAGTAAGAGCAGGCCATGGAAAGCGCCGTGCCCCACTGGCCGGCACCGGTTTCTGTCGTTACTCCGACAAGGCCCTGCTTTTTGGCGTAATAGGCCTGCGCCACTGCGGAATTCAGCTTGTGGCTGCCGGAGGTGTTATTGCCTTCGAACTTGTAGTAAATATGTGCGGGGGTGTCCAGCTTTTCCTCAAGGCAGTAGGCGCGTACCAGCGGTGAGGGACGGTACATTTTGTAAAAATCGCGTATCTCACCGGGAATTTCAATGAGCTGATCGGTGTCGTTCAGTTCCTGATCGACCAAGTCGCGGCAGAAAACGGCTTCAAGCTCTTCGGCTGTCATAGGTTTGTGTGTCGCGGGATTGAGCAGGGGAGCTGGCTTATTTTTCATATCAGCCCGTACATTGTACCAATATTTTGGAATCTCGTTCTCGCTCAGATAGATTTTGTAGGGGATCTCTGTTTGTTTCATGGCTTTTTCTCCTTTTTTATTCCGGGACGGTGAGAAAACAAAAAACTCCCGTCCCTGCATTATTGTGCTGGGACAGGAGATAAAATCCTGCGGTGCCACCCGGCTTGACGTGTATTCACGTCCGCTTTGCGCATACGATAATATGCAGACACTTGATAACGGAGTGCCGTCCTCCGGCTTGCCTAACGCAAAAATGTTTCAGCTCGCCCTCGAAAGCCCATTCAGTCCGGAGCTACTGTACCGCACTTCCACCATCGGCGGCTCTCTGTGACAGCTCTTACCGTCTTACTTGCTCTTTCTCATCAGTTTACGCTATTTTAGCACAGTCGAAATGGTTTGTCAATACCTTTTTTAAAAATTTTTATTACTCAGGGCGAGAATTGCGGCGATCCGTGCCGAGGCACGGCCGTCACCGAACGGGTTGACGGTACATACCATGGCGTCGTGCGCGGCCGGATCGTCAAGCAGTGTTATTGCCGCGCTGAACAGCTGCTCGGGTGTCACAAGTCGCAGTCCCCCGGCTTCGACGCCCTCGGGACGTTCGGTGCAGCGGCGGGTAACCAGCACCGGAATTCCGAATGATAACGCTTCCTCCTGTACCCCGCCGCTGTCACTTATCGCAAAATAGCTGCTTGCAAGCAGATTGTGAAAGTCGGTCAGTGACAGTGGCGGTAAAATTAATATGTTTCGGGCGCCGCGTATTGCTTGTGCCGCGTGTTGTACCTCGGATGCCGGGTGCAGAGGGCACAGAATAAATATGTCCGGCCGTGAGTCGGCAAGACGGCGTATTTCAGCGAACATGCGCTTCATTGCCTCGCCGCGGCTTTCGCGCCTGTGCAGCGTTACCATTATAATGCGCCGACCTTGTGCCGCATCAAGTGCCGGGTGGTGAAAATCAGGACGGCGGGTGTAATGCAGCGCGTCTACTACCGTGTTACCTGTAATGAAAACGGTATCCGGATCTGCGCCTTCGGAGATCAGGTTGCGCGCGGCACGAGGAGTCGGCGCAAAGTTCAGGTCGGCCATGAGTGACACTGCCCGGCGATTGAATTCTTCGGGAAACGGCGCGGTGCGATCGTATGTACGCAGTCCGGCCTCTACATGTCCCAGCCGTACTCCGCGATAAAAGCAGGCCAGTGCGGCGGCCAGAGTGGTTGCTGTGTCGCCATGAACCAAAACAAGTCTCGGCCGTGCGGCCTCAAGTACCCGCTCCATACCGATGAGCATTGCTGCCGTGATATCGCACAGCGATTGCCCCGGCTTCATGACATTAAGGTCGTAGTCGGCCCTGACTCCGAACAGGTTGAGTACACTGTCGGTAAGTTCGCGGTGCTGTCCCGTGACGCACAGCCCGACCGGCCAGCCGCGCTTTTGCAGCTCCAGTATCAGCGGGCACATTTTGATTGCCTCCGGCCGTGTTCCGATAACTGTAAGTATACTGCTGTCGCCCATGCTGTGTCCTCCGTGCGGATCTGCATTGAGATAAAACAACGCCGCAGCTCAAACGAGCGGCGTTGTTTTACACTATATGCATCACGGAGGAAAATAATTACATGTGTGTGCAGATGACAGTTATTAAGGGATATATTGCCGCGGTACAGCCGGGGGAAATGATCCTGAACGGATGTCTTAATCCACTGCCTCGGCCGAAAGCACA
>URHI01000159.1 GCA_900547565.1 uncultured Eubacteriales bacterium
GTCAAGGCCTCTTCTTTCAAGAAGGGCCTTGCGGGGTCCGGGGCAGCGCCCCGGGATATATAATAAAAAACTCAATAAATTTTGGCGCGGGGGTTGACATTACAATAGTTGTAGGGTTTATAATATAGGGGTAAAAATCCGACCCGGAGAATGAAAAAACTATTATGGAAAAGAATCTGACGACCGGAAGTGTATTCCGCAACATAGCTATATTTTCCCTGCCTTATCTGTTATCATACTTTCTGCAAACGCTGTATGGAATGGCAGATCTGTTTATAATCGGACAGTATGACGGCGTAGCAAGCACCACAGCGGTATCCGTCGGGTCGCAAACCATGCACATGCTGACTGTCATGATAGTCGGTCTGGCAATGGGAACCACCGTCAGCATCGGACGTGCGGTTGGTTCGGGGGACAGCCGGCGCGCCGCGAGGTGCACGGGTAACACGGTCACGCTGTTCACACTGCTGTCCGTTGCGCTCACCGCAGCACTGCTGTTACTGGTAAAGCCCATAGTCGCGGTTATGTCAACGCCCGAGGAGGCAGTAGCAGGGACGATCAACTATCTTACGATATGCTTTGCGGGAGTACCGTTTATCACGGCATACAACATAATCAGCTCGGTTTTTCGCGGCATGGGCGACTCCAAAAGCCCGCTGTATTTCATTGCTGTGGCCTGTGTTGCCAACATCGGCCTTGACTATCTGTTCATAGGCGTGTTCCGGCTCGGCCCCGCCGGTGCGGCGCTTGCGACAACGCTGTCACAGGCTATCAGCGTAATTGTGTCGCTGGCGGTGATCGTAAAGCGCAGGGCCATATGTCTGACCCGCGCGGATCTACGGCCGGACAAGTCGGCCATGGGCGAAATTCTGCGGATCGGAATACCGGTAGCCGTACAGGACGGGCTGATACAGATCGCCTTTATGGTCATCACAATAATTGCCAACCGGCGCGGCATCAACGATGCGGCGGCAGTCGGCATAGTCGAAAAAATAATCGGCTTTGTGTTTCTTGTACCTTCCACACTGCTGTCGACGGTATCGGCGCTCGGCGCGCAGAACATCGGCGCAGGAAAGCCGCGGCGTGCCGTCCAGACACTGCGCTACGCGGTGATGCTGGCGGCAGGCTTCGGCCTTGTCGTGTCATGCGTCATGCAATTTGCGGCTGAATCGGTCGTCACGCTGTTTACCGACGCCGCAGCCGAAGGCGGTGCCGACGTCATAAGGCTCGGCGGGCAGTACCTGCGCGGCTATATATGGGACTGCCTTTTTGCCGGTATCCACTTCAGCTTCAGCGGCTACTTCTGCGCATGCGGAAAGTCATCGCTCTCTTTTATGCACAACATAATTTCCCTTGTTCTCGTCCGCGTGCCGGGTGTGTATCTGACCTCGCTCCGGTTTCCTGACACACTGCTGCCCATGGGGTTTGCCTCAACGGCAGGATCGATATTGTCGACGGCAATATGTGCAGTCGCGTTTGCCGTTATTCTGCGCCGCAGCAGGACCACTTCGGCAAAAGGAGAGTTATAATGAACATGAAATTATTGCGCATCGGCGACGTTGCCCGGCTTTTTCACCTGAGCGTAAGCAGCCTGCGGCATTACGAGAGCCTCGGCCTGCTTACCCCCGAGTTTGTTGACCCCGAAACCGGCTACCGCTATTACAGCGTGCGGCAGTTTGAGGCGCTCAACACCATACGCTATCTGCGCGCACTGGACATGCCGCTTGACGAAATTGCCGATTTTCTCGGCAACCGTGACGTCTGCCGCATTGAGCAAAAGCTGCGCGACCAAAAGGCCGAGGTCGTACGCCGCAAGGAGGAGCTGGCGCGCATTGAACGCAAAATAGACAACCGTCTGCGTATGCTGGCCGATGCCCAAAGCTCCGAGCTTGACACGGTGCGGGTGGTAGAAGCGCCGGCCTCCCGCATGGTCGTGATGCAGGACTCGCTGAAGATAGACAGCTTTTTCGATATGGAAGCACCCATACGTCGCCTTGAGGCATCTCAGTCCGGGACATCCGGAGCAACCGAGGCTGTCGTGTTTCTCGGCAAGGTCGGCGTCGGCATATCTCCCGACAACCTGAACGCCGGAAGGTTCGGCCAGTACGACAGCATTTTCATTGTGCTTGACGATGAGGACAGCTTCAGCGGCGAAACGGTCACATTTCCGGCGTCGACGTGCGTCTCGGTGCGCTTTCGCGGCAGTCACAGCGACTCTCCCGCTCAATACCGCAAGCTGATGGACTATCTCGCCGCCCACCGGCTGGTGCCGTCCGGATCCTCGCGCGAAATAACCATGATAGATTACGGCATCACCAACGATACGGACAAATTCGTAACCGAGATAATGATACCCGTAGGCAACCCGGTACAGGCGGCAGACACATAAATTAATAAATCTTGTCTTGATTTTTCGGGCAATAAGTGTTATCCTAATAAAAAGCGGTGCAAGGGCACATAGCGATCGCCCGTACAAAGCTGCGCCGGGTAGACCCACCAACAATCTGTCAAGGAGACATTTTATAATGAAAATTAAAGTCCGCGACCTGCCGCTTGATCAGGTGCTGTCTATACCGGCCCAGCCCCACCTGCGTCCCCGGGCGCCGGGCATGTTTTTCCGCACACTGGTCAAGCTGGCCTCCCAGCCCGACCTGCGGGCAGTTCACTTCAGCTTTACCTCGCATGGCATGGAAAGGCTCGGTAAGCACGAGCCTGCGCTGATTCTCATGAATCACTCCAGCTTCATCGACCTCAAAATCGCTTATGAGATTCTCTACCCGCGGCCGTTCAACATAGTCTGCACCTCGGACGGCTTTGTCGGCAAGCGCTGGCTTATGCGTCAGCTGGGGTGCATACCGACGCGCAAATTCATGTCCGATATAACACTGGTACGCGACATGATGTACACCGTCCGCAAGCTGCGGTGCTCGATTCTCATGTATCCCGAGGCCAGCTATTCGTTTGACGGTACCGCAACACCGCTGCCGGACTCACTCGGGCAGTGCCTCAAGCTACTGCGCGTACCGGTGATCATGATACGTACCTTCGGCGCCTTTGCGCGCGACCCGCTGTACAACAATCTTCAGCTTCGTGACACCACCGTCACAGCGCGGGTGGAGTATCTTCTCTCACCTGACGATATCGCCGGAAAAACCGTTGACGAGCTTAACGGTATCCTGCGTGAGCAGTTCACCTTCGACAACTTCCGATGGCAGCAGGAGGCGGGTGTGGCCATACGCGAGCCGTTCCGCGCGGACGGCCTCAACCGCGTACTGTACAAATGCCCGGTATGCGGCCGGGAGGGATGCATGCAGGGGCACGGAACAACACTTTCATGCTCGTCCTGCGGGCGGGAATGGGAGCTGACCGAATACGGCAAGCTGCGCTGTCTTAACGGCGAATCGCCCTTTGACCACGTACCGGACTGGTACGCATGGGAGCGCGAGTGCGTCCGGCGCGAGCTGCTTGACGGGTCATATTCGCTTGACGTGCCGGTCAACATATGCATCATGGTTGACACACGGTGCATTTACCGTGTCGGCAGCGGGCGGCTGACGCACAGCACAGGAGGCTTTCATCTGAGCGGCTGTGACGGCAAGCTGGACGTATCGCTGGCACCGGCCGACCCATACAGCCT
>URHI01000160.1 GCA_900547565.1 uncultured Eubacteriales bacterium
GGATGGCAATTCATATGTTGAAAAAACAGTCACGCTGACCCTCGGCAGTGCCGCCACCTCACAGAGCGACAGCCAGCAGTCAGGTCAGAAATAATAACATAATATTCACAGACAGTGCCGGACGATTATCGTCCGGCACTGTCTGTGCTTTTTAGTTTATGTGGTGAAATATTTGTTGTCCCTGGGTATAATAGCATCGGTTCATTGCATACCCGGCCAATATGCAAGCACAAAAAAGCGTTGCACTTGCGACTCATATGTGGTATTATATTACAGATGGAGGTGATTGCATGACAGAAAATATAAGTTACAGCGTTGTACGGAGCGACCGGCACAGCTGTGCAGTCCAGGTTAAACGGGATGGCAGCGTTGTGGTGCGTGTGCCGCGGTACATGAGTCAGATGGACATTGCCGAGCTTGTCAACCGTAAGTCAGCCTGGATAATAAAGACGCGTGCTGAGGTGCTGGCGGCGCTTGAACGTTCTGCTGCACCGGCACTGACCAGACAGGTGGTTAAAGAGCTGGCAGACCGAGCTATGGCGGTTATACCGGACAGAGTACGTCACTTTGCACCTATGGTCTGTGTCGACTATGGGCGTGTGACTATCCGCAATCAGGTATCGCGGTGGGGCAGCTGTTCGGCACAGGGCAATCTCAGCTTTAATTGCCTGCTTATGCTGACGCCGGCTGAGGTACAGGACTATATTGTGGTGCACGAGTTGTGTCATCGGCGCCATATGGATCATTCTTCGGAATTCTGGGCAGATGTTGAGCGCGTTTTGCCGGGGTATCGCTCGTCTGAGTGCTGGTTAAAGCGTAACGGAGGGGCTTTGATAGAAAATATGAAGTCAAACTGTAAATGAGAGAGATGATCCGCTTCAGTTGAGCCACGGTATTGGTATGACCTGAAGATACAGCACACATATTGCATACAGTATTATAAGAAATCCGAAATTCAGGGCAGAGAACAGCAGTATATACCTCCGGGTCTTGCCCGGATTGTGCGAGGTATACTCGCGGAAGGTGATAAGACTTGCAAGTGAGGCAATAAGTGTGCCGGTACCTCCGATGTTGACGCCGACCAGCAGCTCCTGATAGTTGGCAGTGAAACGCGACAGCAGAATTGCCGACGGTACGTTGCTGATAAATTGGCAGGACAGCGTTGAAACCAATAGCGTGTTGCGTTCGAGCAGACCGGACAACAGCTCGCTGACGGCAGGAATTCTGGACATGTTACCGGCAAAAATGAAGAAGCAGGCGAAAGTACAGAGCAGAGGATAGTCTACTATTACCAGTGCTCGCCGGTCGGCAAACAACAGTACTGCCGGAATAACAACCAGTCCTGTCCAATAGGGGACAATGCGGAAAACTATCAGTATTGAATAGGCGAACAGCGCAAGATACATAACGGTACGTCCGCGTGGCAGTGACATATCGGTGTTGTCGCACAAACTGACTGTCTCGGGGCGTACAAACAGACAGCATACGGTAATGATCATCACTGCGGCAGCAAACGGGACCGACATTACAGCCATAAAGTGACCGGTCGGTATGTTGAACCTGGAGTAGAGATATAAGTTTTGCGGGTTTCCGAAGGGGGTGAGCATTCCTCCGAGATTTGCAGCAATATTCTGCATGATGAAGGTAAAGGCCATATAGCGCTGTTTGCCCGTAGATTCAAGCATTATATAACCGAGAGGCAGAAATGTCAGCAGTGCCATATCGTTGGCTATGAGCATTGAGCCGATAAAGGTTATGTAAACCAGCGCAAGTACAGCTGAGCGCATGTTGCCGGTGAGAGATACAAGCCTACGGGCGATCACTGTGAAAAAGCGTATATTCTTGAGCGCGCATATAACAGCCAGCGTGCAGAACAGGCAGCACAGCGTGCGGAAATCGAAGTACGATATGTACTCGCGGTCAGGCGGGATAATGAATGACGTTACCAGCGCCAGCAGTGCGGCAATAACAAGAACCGTATTTTTTAGCAGGAAGTCGGAAATAACTTTTGGAACATGGTGTATGTGTGAGCGATGTCCGGCATCCGCGTCAGGATAATTGTTCATATAATGCCCTTCCGAAGATATTATTTTTGAACAACAAAGTATTTTACCACCGCCGCTCGTATTTGTCAATAAGCGGCGACGGTAAAAAATGAAACAATTCTTGTGCCTCAAACGGCCGTAAATATTGCGATTTTACGTATTGACAATCGCAAAATGGCGGTGTATACTATTGCTTATGCCGCGATATGCCACGGTACATATATTATTTCAATCTGAAAGGCATTTAATATGACTGATTTTCTTGCCATAGCGCTGGCGTTGATATTCGGTCTGCTGTTTACCCGGGTGACCAACTTTTTTAAGCTACCCGACGTTACAGCCTACCTTATCGCCGGTGTGCTTATCGGTCCGTTCTGCCTCGGTCAACTGGGAATCGAAGGACTCGGTTTTACCTCGTTCGCTACTATTGAGAGGCTTGGCTTTATTTCCGATGCCGCACTTGGCTTTATTGCCTTTGCAATAGGCAATGAGTTTCGTTTGTCCCATCTCAAGGCAACCGGAAAGCAGGCGACGGTCATCGGCATATTTCAGGCGGTTATTACAACCATAGTAGTCGATGCCGCACTGCTGTTGCTTCATGTTTTTCTCGGTGATAAGCTGCCTGTTGAGGCCGCTATAACGCTTGGAGCTATAGCCGCTGCTACTGCGCCTGCTGCCACACTTATGGTTGTCCGTCAGTACAAGGCTCACGGTGAGCTGACCGATATACTTCTTCCGGTTGTCGCGCTTGATGACGCAGTCGGCCTTGCCGTGTTTTCCGTGTCGTTCGGCATTGCCGAGGCGATAGCGGGAGGCAGTGTGAATGTGCTGTCAATCATACTTGAACCGTTGATAGAGATCGTCGGTTCACTGGCGCTCGGCGCACTGCTCGGCGCAATGCTGACACTGCTTGAGAAGCTGTTCCATTCCAATCGCAACCGTACCTCGCTTATCATTGGCTTCGTTTTGGTGACCGTTGGCCTTTCCATGATGAGATTTAATATAGGAACGGTGCGTGTCGGTTTTTCGTCGCTGTTGGTGTGCATGATGTTAGGCTCGGTGTTCTGCAATATGTGCCCGCTTTCCGAAGATCTTATGCAACGCTCGGATAAGTGGACTGCACCGCTTCTGGCGCTGTTCTTTGTGGTCAGTGGCGCTGAGCTTGAGCTTGATGTGTTCACAGACATTGCCGTTGTCGGCATCGGTGCGGTGTATATACTGTCCCGTTGTCTTGGCAAATACATAGGCTCGTACAGTTCCTGCGCGATGGTTCATACCGATGATACAGTCAAAAAGTATCTGGGTGTGACGCTGTTTCCACAGGCGGGTGTGGCGCTTGGCATGTGTGTTACTGCCTCGCAGCTCGGCAGCTGCGGCAGCATGATACGCAATATTATACTGTTCAGTGTATTGATTTACGAGATCGTCGGTCCTATGCTTACCAAAATATCGCTTATCAAATCCGGCGATATCACAGAAGATAAGGTCGACCGTCGCCGGGATTTGCTTGAAGGCAAGGAAAAATAAAAATCCTTGCGCAAATCGCTCCGGAGCATAAAAATCGCCGTCGCATTGCGACGG
>URHI01000161.1 GCA_900547565.1 uncultured Eubacteriales bacterium
CCATTTCGCGACGCCGACACGCCAGGTGCCTAATTTCGCCAAGGGCGGCACGCCGGGAGAGCAGGCTGAGCTGTGTCTTGAACTGAAAATGCTGGCTGACGTCGGGCTTATCGGCTATCCGAGCGTAGGCAAATCATCTATACTGGCGCGCATTTCATCGGCTAAGCCCAAAATTGCCGACTATCACTTCACCACGCTGACGCCCAACCTCGGCGTAGTCAGCACAGGCGAAGAACGCGGTTTTGTCGCCGCCGATATCCCCGGACTTATCGAAGGTGCCGCCGACGGCGCGGGGCTGGGACATGATTTTCTGCGCCACATTGAGCGCTGCCGGTTGTTGCTGCACGTTGTGGACATTGCCCAGACCGAGGGGCGCGACGCCGTTGAGGACATGAAAAACATTGACCGTGAGCTTGAAAAGTATTCACCCGAGCTTGCGACGCGGCCGCAGATCGTAGTGGCAAACAAAACCGACGTGCTCGACCGCGAGGCGGTTGACATCCCCGCTTTTGAGGCTTTTGTACGCGACACCGGTCGCGAGCTGATATATGTTTCGGCCGCAACAGGCCAGGGACTTGACGAGCTGGTCCGCATGTGCGACCGCAGGCTGAGTCAGCTTCCTCCACTGAAAATTTACGAGAGCGAAGCCGATGTGTCCGGGCAGACGGAGCAGTCGGGTGAGCGCCGCACGGTAATCAGGCGGGAGAATAAAAAATTCATAGTTGAGGGCGAGTGGCTGCTGAATCTTATGAATCAGATAAACCCCGACGACTGGGAATCGATGAATTATTTTCAGCGCGTGCTGCAAAAGGCAGGCGTGTTCGACATGCTCGAGCAGCATGGCTGTCAGGACGGAGACACAGTGTCCATTTACGATTTTGAGTTTGACTATGTGAAATAAAGGCAATAATCTAAAAAATCATAATGAATATTGGGAGGGCAATATGAACATCTGGCACAGCATCGACCCGGCGCTCATTACTCCGGAGGACTTCTCCGCACTTATCGAAATACCTATGGGCAGTCGCTGCAAATACGAGCTGGACAAAGCGACCGGCCTTATACGGCTGGACCGCGTGCTTTACACCTCGACGCACTATCCTCAGAATTACGGCTTTATTCCCCGGACTTATGCCGACGACGGAGACCCGCTTGACGTGCTGGTCATAACCTCCTCTCCGGTGTACCCCATGACGCTGATCAGAGCTTATCCCATTGGCGTTATGCGAATGATCGACAACGGCGACATGGATGACAAGATAATTGCCATTCCGTTTTCGGATCCTACCTACAGCAGCATCAAGACCATAGACGGTCTGCCGCCGCACATTTTTGATGAAATTGTGCATTTCTTCAGCGTTTACAAGCAGCTGGAGGGCAAGGCGACCGCGGTCGACGCGCTGCTCGGTGTGGCTGATGCCAAGCGTATTATCACCGAAGCAATACGCGGGTATGAGGAGAAGTTTGGCAAGCAGGATTAGGTTACATTGAATTTGGCCGGGCGCGGGTCTTCCGTCAGCCCGGCCGGTGTTTTTTTATTGAGATCCTTAACCATTAGCGCGACATTCACCGGCGTGACCGACCGGAGTGGTCGCCTGGAGCGAGACAAAAAAACGCCGCCCCATGCGGAGCGGCGGAAACATTATAATGCTTATTCCACGGTAACGGATTTGGCCAGGTTTCTCGGCTTATCCACATCATAGCCCTTGAGTGCGGACACGTGGTAAGCAAACAGCTGGAACAGAGTAATCGTCGGGAACGGCGCTAACAGCTCGTCAATTTTCGGGACGATCAGCTGGTCGGCATATGGAATCTGATACTTTGCGGCAAGCTCCTCTGAGCAGACGGACAGCACTCGCGCACCGCGCGAGATAACCTCCCTGATACCCGAAATCGTCTTTTCACACACATGTGATGCCGTGGTCAGCGCAATGACAGGCACTCCGTCGGTAACAAGCGAAATTGTGCCGTGCTTAAGCTCACCTGATGCGTATGCCTCGCTGTGAACATAGGAGATCTCCTTGAGCTTGAGCGAGCCCTCAATGCACAGATCATAGTCGATGTTGCGCCCGATGTAGAACAGGTGCTCGGCGGTCATGTAGCTTCGTGCGATCTCGCGTACCCTGTAGCTCATGGCGATGGCGCGCTCTACAGCTGCCGGGATCTCATTCAGCATTTTGGCGCAGACGGCTCTGACCTCGTCTTCGGTCATGGTGCCCTCGAGCAGCGCCAGCCGGAGCGCAAACAGATACAGGATCGACATCTGCACACTGTACGCCTTTGTAGACGCAACCGCGATCTCGGGTCCCGCCCAAGTGTAAATGACGCTGTCTGCCTCACGAGCCACCGATGAGCCTATGACGTTTACGATTGCCAGCGTGTAGATACCGTGCGCCTTGGCGTGGCGTAGCGCAGCCAGCGTGTCGGCGGTTTCGCCTGACTGAGATATGAGAATTACCAGATCATTCGGGCGCAGAATAGGGTCGCGGTAGCGGAACTCGCTTGCGATCTCCACGTTTACAGGTACCCGCGCCAGACGTTCGATGATGGTTTTTCCGATAATTCCGGCGTGCATGGCGGTACCGCAGGCCACAATGTGTATGCCGGTGAAACGGGCGAAAAAGTCGCCGTCCAGCTGTTCAACGCCGAAATGCGGCAGTCCGTCGACAATACGTGGAGCTATTGTTTTGCGCAGTGCCTCGGGCTCCTCGTTGATCTCCTTTATCATGAAGTGAGGAAATCCGCCCTTTTGTGCCTGCTCGACGTTCCAGTCGACCTCCTCGGACGGCTGGTCGACTGAGTGCTGCGCCGCGTCGAAAAATTTGATGCACTCGCCGTTCAACTCGGCAACCACGCCCTCCTGCAGCCGGTAATAGTGGCGGGTATGGCGCAGAATGGCAGGTATATCGGAGGCGATGAGTCCGCCGTCGGGCGACTGTGCCACGATAAGCGGGCTGTCCTTGCGCATGGCGTAAATTTTGTCGGGTATGTCGGCATATATCACACCGAAGGCATAAGATCCGCGCAGCAGTGCCGCGGCACGGAACAGCGCCTTGACGGGGTCTTTTGTCTGAAGATAATACAGATCCACCAGCTTGGCGGCCTTTTCGGTGTCGGTTTCGGATTCAAATTCATAGCCCTGAAGACGCAGCATTTCCTCAATTTCAGCGTAATTTTCAATTATGCCGTTGTGAACCAGTGCAAGGTGCTCTGTGACATGAGGGTGAGAGTTGCGGTCGGACGGCTCGCCGTGTGTTGCCCAGCGCGTATGTCCTATGCCGCAGCCCGACGTAAGGTCAGACCGTGCCTCGAGCATGGCGGCGAGGTGGTCGAGACGGCCTTTTGCCTTGACGACCCTGATGCCGTCCGACTGCTGAACCGCCACGCCTGCCGAGTCATATCCACGGTATTCGAGCGTACGGAGTCCTTCAATGAGTATCGGAACTGTCTGCTTTGAACCTGTATAGCCAATTATTCCACACATAATAATCTCCATTCTGCCGCTTTGCGGCAGCACAAATAGTAATCAGTGAATTTTGCC
>URHI01000162.1 GCA_900547565.1 uncultured Eubacteriales bacterium
CTTTCTCAGCGCAGTGAGGCACTTTGGTGCATGACGCTTACGCGTGTTCTGCCGGCTGCGTATCTTACACGCAACCACCCGGTTTTTCTGTAAAAAATGTTGTCGGGTACTTGATTTTAGTGCCGGAATGTACTACAATTATATCGACGAATTTTTTGGAGGTATGTTATGACATACGCACAAGGCTTGAAAAAGGCGACGTCGCTTTGCTTCTGCGGCAAGCTGGACGCCGATTCACTTCACATGCTCAAGCAGGCCGGAATCGAGGCCGCCGAGCTGTCGTTTGGGTTCGATTACTACATGAACAGGCTGGACTTTGCCCGCAACTGGGAGAAGTGCGCCGAAATTGCGCAGCAAGCCGGGGTTGAATTGTGGTCGATCCATCTGCCGTTCTCACGTACGCTTGATATATCAAATACCAAGGATGAGTTCCGCTCAATTACCATGTATACCAACCGAACGCTCATAGAAGCGGCCGGCAAGGCAGGCATCAAGGTCGCCGTCCTGCATCCGAGCAGTGAGCCTATCGACGATGAGGCAAGGCCGGAACGCCTTCGCCGTAGCCGTGAGTCAATCATTCAGCTGCGCGAGGCTTGCGAGGCGGCCGGCATGAAGCTGGCAGTCGAGAATCTGCCGCGTACATGTCTGTGCAACCGTGCATCCGAGATGATAGAGCTGTTGCGTGGAACAGGGGCAGGGGTGGTTTTTGATACCAACCATTCGCTGATTGACGAGAACGTGTCGTTTTTGTCCCAGCTTATCGACGCCGGACTGGAAATCATCACCCTGCATATCTCCGACTATGATTTTATAGACGAGCGGCATCGCCTGCCCGGAGACGGACTCAACAATTGGACAGGAATACTTGCTCAGCTTGAGAGGTGTCACTATTCAGGACCTCTTATGTATGAGGTTCCCCGCCAGCCCAAGGAGCGTGAGGCTATTTCCGTTGAACAGCTTTCGCAGAACATGAGCGATCTGGCTGCCGGAAAAATCAAATAAACGTTGTCAAAGTAATATTTGAAAAAATTCCCGGGACGTAATTTGCGTCCCGGGAAAGATGAGTGCAGGGAACACCGTCCCCTGCATTATTTTTTCACTGCGATCAGATTGATATCCCATGCGGGGATATATCTGCCGCGGCGTATATACATTTTATAGCCGGGATTCAGATGCTCCACAAGCATGGGAAGCAGGAAAATATCCTCACTGCGGTGATATAGTGAAACGCATAGCTGAGGAGAAAAGCGGCGTATAGTTTCGGCAGAGCCGAAAAGTGCCTGCATTTCGGAGCCTTCAACATCGTATTTTATGTAATCCGCAGCATGCCCCATAAGTATGTTATCGAGCGAGTCGGCCTCTATCTGAACAGTGCGTGTACCGTTGCCGATGTTGGAATTGCGGTTGCCCGAGCAGTCGAAGGTAAGCTCAGCCTTCTCGGACCAGGCCGCAAGGTTGAGTGCGGCAATATTGCAGGCTGTTTCGTTTTCAGCGTAGCGAGACAGTTTTTTGTACGTTTTGAGATCCGGTTCGAAGGCAAATACGTATTTTAGAGACGGTGCATATTGCAGCAGCTCACGTATTGTGTCGCCGGTATAGGCACCGAGGTCGGCAAATACGCGATAGCTTGAGGGGGTAAGCAAGGAAGTGAATATTTGCTCGCGCGGGTGCTCACAATTCAATAAATAATCGATCTTTCCGGTCAGTTTATATGAAATAATGTCACGGTATGCCCGGCGCGAGACATCGTCTGCCAGCATATCGTACACATAGTCCATGTCGCCTTCATACTTTTTAAAAAAGCGCATATCAAACAGATCGTTGCCGAAGACCGGTACGTCGGGCGCGTACAGTTCATTCTCGGACGCAATGCGGCAAACATTGGAAATGACCTCGTCAAGCCGTGTTGCAAACGACATCAGCGTTATAAAATTGCCATCGCCGTATTTGCTGCGCACCTGGTCATAAGTCATAACGGTTTTGCCGTGGAACGATTGCCCGCGCACAAACGCATCGCTGGCATAAAAATCCGCCACCTCGATGCCGTGTGCCGTGCATGCGTCGATAACTTTGTCGGCTCCGTTTCCCATGCCGTAAATTACCACCGGGCGGCTGTCGCCGCAAAGCCTGCTCCACAGATCCTGTGTGATATCCAGCTTCATTTTTTCACCTCGCGCTTGAAATTGCCCTCTACCGTCTTGACACACGGTACGGTATATGATAGAATTACCTTGATAAAAACCAAAGGAGAAATAATTATGGATTGCTTGTTTTGTTCAATAATTGCCGGCGAAATACCGTCCGGTAAGGTATACGAGGATGAGAATGTGTACGCCTTTCGCGACATAAATCCCCAGGCGCCTGTTCACATACTCATTGTGCCCAAAAAGCACATTTGCTGTGCCGACGCAATTAATAGCGGCAACAGCATCGAGGTGGCGCACATTTTTGAGGCTATACCCGAAATCGCTGCCACTGCCGGCATGACTAACGGATACCGTGTTATCACCAACTGCGGTGAGGACGGCTGCCAGTCTGTAAAGCACCTGCACTTTCACCTGCTCGGAGGACGCAAGCTGCCCGAAACCATGGGCTGAACGCCTGTGTTACGCGTCTGAATGTCCCTGATGCTTTAGTATAACACATTTTTTTACCTTTTTCAAGCATTTCGTCAGCGGTTTTCACACTTTGCGATGCTGACTGAGTCCGTTATGCCAATGATAGACAGCGGCGTCCCACACGGGACGCCGCCCCTTTTATTATCAGTCTTTGACAAATTCGCCGTATATGGCTTTCAGCGCTGTAGGGAAGTCGTTCTCCTCAACGCCGATTATGATGTTAAGCTCGCATGAACCCTGGTCTATCATGCGGATATTGACGCCGGCGTTTGATATGGCGCCGAATATCCGCGCTGCCATACCTCGTGCCTTGACCATTCCGCGTCCGACGACCGCAATAAGCGCCAGGCCGTCGTCGATGGTTACGCTGTCAGCGTGTGTCATACGGTTAAGCTGGTTGAGCAGGCGTTCGCGCTTGCCCTCGATGGAAGTTGACGATACTATGACGCTCATGGTGTCAATGCCGGACGGAACATGCTCGAACGACACATCGTTGTCCTCAAATACCTCAAGCACTCTGCGGACAAAGCCCACCTCCGAGTTCATCATGTCCTTGATTATGGTGATTACCGAAAAGCCGTGCTTGCCTGCGACTCCTGTTATTATTCGTTCCTTGTCGTAGTGGGCACAGTCGCCGACTATCATGGTGCCGCGGTCGTCCGGGGCATTGGTGTTGCGTATGTTGATCGGGATACCGGCATGACGAACAGGGAAAATCGCATCCTCATGCAGCACGGTCGCCCCCATGTAGGACAGCTCACGCAGCTCACGATAGGTTATTGTGTCGATGACGCGGGGATTTTTGATAATACGCGGGTCGGCCATCATAAAGCCCGACACGTCGGTCCAGTTTTCGTACAAATCGGCATCAGCGGCTCGCG
>URHI01000163.1 GCA_900547565.1 uncultured Eubacteriales bacterium
CAGAATCACCGCCACTTTGACTATGGAAAAAGCTGCCTCCTCAACCAACTGGCTGAGCTTAATGGCACGCGTCCAAAGTAACAACACCCCCTATTGGCAGGCATGTCTACGGCAAAAAGCCACTGCCTCCAACGGTACCGAGATTGCCGAACGCACAGTAGCCGACAAATGGAATGTAACCCACACAGCCGCTTATTCCGAAAGCATATCTGGTTCCAAGCTGTATCAATTCAGCTTTGAACTTCAGGGTACAACTGCAACCACCTCCATTGACGGCCAAAGTCTGCTTCACTCATCGGTCATGACCAACCATTCCGGCCGCATGGGCATACAAACACGCGGAGCCAAGGTGTTGATTGACAGCGTAAAGGTGACGGTCCCGACATCGGCAATTGAAATTCCGTCAGCAAACGTCCACACCGTACGTGAGCAAAAATCAAATCTTGCACTGACGCCGGTCATGGCTTCTTTTGTCAGAACATCGGACGATCTCAACTCGATTCAAAAAACCTCGCCTGCTGTCGCAGTCCTTTACGTCAACGCTGACCTCAAAGTGACGCGAGAGGACGCAAGTGTGCTCTGCCCTCTTGGCGACGCACTCTCTAAGCTCGGAGAAACTGTTATTCCTGCCTTTTACATAAAAGACAGTGCCACCGTATCACCACTTTGTGAAGCACTGAAAAAATCGGGCCTTGGCGACGTTATGTTTATCTCGGCCGATAGCGGCATTCTGAACAGCGCAAGAATTGCCTTCCCCGACTCACAGGCAATACTTGATTGCACCGGCGCGTCAATATCGTCTGACACCGATCTGCTCGCACTGCGCGCCAAGGCAAATCGCTGCCGTGCACGTGTCATTCTGCTGTCCGCAAAATACGCCACGCGAGACAATGTGGAGTATCTGCAACGGCGCTTCATGACAGTGTGGACAACTGTCGCTACCGAAACTCAAGCTGCCTATCTTGCGGCCATTACCTCCGGTGCCAATGGCATAGTGCTGTCAGACCGCGCCGCATACGAGGTAATGCTGACAAAATATTTTGAAAAGAATACCCTCACACGGCAGGTCAATGTGATAGGCCACCGCGGGGTGCCGTCGCTGTCGCAGGAAAACACGGTAGCGGGCAGTGTGCTGGCCTTCAATAAAGGCGCAACCATGATTGAAAATGACATTTACCTCACCCGCGACAACGTAATCGTCGTCATGCACGATTCAACTCTCGACCGCACAACAAACGGCAGCGGCAAGGTCGAAAACTTTACGTATGAACAATTACAGAAATTCTCTGTCAATGTAAATCAATCGACCCCCTCTGAGCCTATACCGTCGCTTGAGGATTACTTCAAGGAATTCAAGGGTAAGGATGTTCAGCTGGTCATTGAAATCAAAAAGGATGCCAACACTGCGATCGTGAGCGCACTTGCCGAACTCATTGAAAAATACGACATCGCGGATCAGGTCAATGTCATAACCTTCAGTGAAAGCTTTGTTAACAGTATGCGCCAACAGCTACCTGAAATTTCGGTAGGCTATCTCACATCATCGATAGCCATGTTGGAAAGTGCGGCAGACCAGACGCTGAGAGATATTATGAACATTGTTTGCCCTCTGGCAACAACATATAACCCATCTTACGCATCCGGCGCCCTCGGCTATAACACCCTGCGCCTGACCTCATATCGCGGACTTACCGTTTGGCCTTGGACGGTTAACAAGCAAGCCGATTTTGACAAGTATCTGCTTCTCGGTACAAACGGTATAACGACCAACTATTCCCAGTGGGTAACAAATTATACCCGGCGCATAGACGCACCAGCGTCCGAAATAACAGTCGGTTCCGACGGCATTGATTTTAAAATAATCAAACAGACCTACGGCCGGGCAACGTCCCAAATTACCAACGCCCGGTTGGTCGTTGTTGATGACGGCGGTGCGAATGTAACATATTCAGATGGCAAGCTCAGCGCTACCGGAAACGGCACCGCTACCGTTTACTTCAAGCTGAACTGCCTCACCGCATCCGGATTAACCTACTACCTGTGCACAGAACCTGTACGCGTCACGGCAGCAGCTTCGACGACATCTCCGGACAGTGACACCACGTCTGCGGAACCCCAGTCCCCTGCGTCGCCCGGTACTTCAACCGCCGTACCGCAAAGCTCCACAAGTCCGGCAGATGCCGATTCCACTACAACTTGGCAAGGCTCGGCCGGCAGTCAAAGCAACGCTCACGAGAATAGTTATGATAAGATAGCTCCGGTCATTATTATCATTATTACGGTATCAGTCATTGTCTGCTCTGCCATAGCGGTCGTCATAATTAAAAAATCCAAAAGATAATCACAAAAGCACGCCTTGATAACACTTATCAGTACGTGCTTTCTATTTTGTGACTGCGGATCATGCTTGCGGATCAGTGTCAACATATTCAATAATATCAGACACCTGACAGTCAAGGGCCCGGCAAATAGCGTCTAGCGTAGAAAAACGAACCGCCTTGGCCTTGTTGTTTTTAAGTATGGACAGGTTAGCCAGCGTAATTCCTACCTTTGACGACAGCTCGCATAACGACATCTTGCGCTTTGCCATCATAACATCAAGATTAATTACTATCATTGCACACCTCAAATAGTATAATCGTTCTCTGCCTTGATGTCAGAAGCCTGCTCAATGACGTTTTTAACCACTCTGAGTACCAGCCCGAGAAACGCCGCTACAAACACAATAACGACGAATATACCAGATGCTTTTGAATGTAAAATAAAGGCAGCCGACCCAAATACCACACACTCAATAAAACAGCACCATGAAATGCCGCGCAAAAGCGACACAGCCTGCGGCGTAAATATTTCAGCGCGGCGTACAAGCCCCAACAGCTGTATCAGCATAATGTCCGCCGCACTGACAGGTACAACAGCCACATACATACAAACCAGCAGCGGCACAAAATACTTCATGAAAACTGTGTCAATTCCACTCAAAAACACACGCAAAATGAACGGTAGCGTCACACACAGACACGCAAGCACAGCAAGTGCGGCCCATGCGGCAATCAAAGACAGCCGTACCGAGGTATCCTTTCTGATTTTCAACATATGCTCCTCCGCACAAACAATATTTCCCGAAGTGATTATTGCCAGTGCCGTAAAGATTTACCCACTCGCAAACGAGTCAGACGCAGGTATTGTCAGACTTTTACATGATTATACCATTCCACACCTCATGTGTCAACCGTTTTTATCGTTTTTCAATAATCACCGGGCACATGTCAAAGGCGGGTAGCTTGGGCTACCCGCCTTTGACGATCTCTTTTTCTACTGTT
>URHI01000164.1 GCA_900547565.1 uncultured Eubacteriales bacterium
TGTTGTCAGCAGCCCGTTTCACGGTCTGCGTGTAGTTCCTTGTAAACTGACCTAATATTTCTATCAAATACAGTGCCTTTGTTTACAGCAATGTTATAGGAATAGAACTCGGTCTGATTATTTGCGTCAGTATCGTCGATATAATGCACCGTGAGGGAGTCATCAGTCTGCTTTGCTCGGACATAGTAGGTGACGAGCAAGGATTTACCCTCATAAATCTTTGCCCTGTCGACGGTAGGCTCACCACCGTATACGCAGTCACCATAAAATGCATCGTTCGAAAAAGGCGTTATATCACTCGGCAAGTCCGCCTGAGACTTGACCCAAATTGCCTTCTCGTTGTCCTTATTATATGTATATTTATTAACGCTTTGAGTGTAATAATTATACTTTCGTGTTGCCGAATTCGGAGTCAGCGTGATCATATAAAGCTCATAATCCGCTGTTTCCAAACCGGTAATCCCATATACAATACGATATTTTCCTGTCTTATCGGTATCAGAATAAGTGTTATCCCCACCCATATTATAAACGACACTCTTGCCATCGTTCGGGAAAGTGCTGGGAGACATCTGGCCAGACTCATACTTAACTGCATAATCGAGAATCTGATTCTGAGTATCTTTAGTAGGCTCACCTGCCGGACCCCAGTCGACATTCAGTGTGGTGATCTCTTTCGTTACCGTTGTTACCTGACGATACCAGATATTCACCTGATTCTTGCCGGTATCCTTTGCGTCAGCGCCGACATTGACATTGGAGATCGTCACCCATTCAGTACCGTCCGTAGAATATGCCCAGTTTCCATCCCAGTAGCGGATATACTGAAATTCTGTTCCTTTCAGGGACTTGTTCGTCCAGCCATCGGTGCTTTGACGCTCTGCGGAGGTGTTATAGGTGCACTTCCAAAAGTCTACAGGATAAGACTCGGGTTTGCTGTCTCCACGGTATCCATAAGCGGTACCAGTATCAGGCAGAAGATCGCTTAGCTTTGCCCCCTGTTCGCTATGTACATTACTTTCCGCTGCAGACAAATTGTATTTTGCCCGGAAGGTTCTCCAATAGTCATTAGCATTATCGCTATCTGTTCCATAGGAAAATTCAGGTTTGCTAATACTATTACTATTATAAGTAGTTGCCCAACCAGTCGGCACCACACCGGTGTTGGTAAGCCACAGGTTGATTGGCAGCGTTACTTTGCTCAAAGCCGAATCACCTGCAGCAACCGTCAGCGTTACCTGAGCGGTCTTGGAGGGATCCGCGATGCTGGTCGCGGTGATCGTCGCAGTGCCCGCGCCGACCGCCGTGGCGGTGACCGCCGTGCCGGTAATCGCAGTAGAGACAGCAGCCGCCTTCGCTGCATTGGCCGTCTGTGCGGCAGAGAGCTTCACGACGTCTTCATTGCTGCTCGTCCACGTAGCCTCCGTGGTCGCCGTCAGCGTTGTTGTGCCGCTCACAGTCAGCGTAGCGGTGTCCGCTTCACTTCCGGAGCCGGAAGACGCCGTGACCGAGAAGGTGTTCTGCGTCTCTGTCGGCTTCTTGGTAAAGTAGGCAGAGTTGGCAGTTGCCATAGCCGCAATCAAGTCCTGCACATCCGTCAGGGGCACGTCCACACTGGGCGTATCGCTCCATACACAGAACATCGCTCCTACGTTGCTGCTGCCAACGGGAATCTGTGTATACGACGTGCTGGTGGAGTTATAACCGTATGTAATATTCTGGAACTTCGTCACGTCAAAGTTCTTAAGGTTCTCCTTCACCACAGACTTGCCGTACTCATCTGCCTTGCTCGGTACAAAATACCACTTCTGGTTGGTATTAATGAGCTTATAGCCAGCATTTTTGATGACATCCGGCGTATTATATTCGCTGCCATTCCACTGATTGGACCAGTAGCAGACCTCAACCGTTTTGTAAAGATTGCAATCAGTGCTGTGATTGTAGCAAACGAAGTCATTGAAACAGCGCGCAGTCATGTTCTCGGCTTCAATGACGCCCGCGCAGTAGTTCATATAATTGATGAGCTGGTTATAAGTAACTTTGGCCACACTGGACCCGATGTAGGGATTCCGAATTCCCTGACCATACTCATCCGCACCAAAGTTAAAATGCGACGTCAAATTGGAATTCTGCTTGAACCAGTCCACATACAGCTTCAACAACGCTTTGCCAAAAGTCACTGCATCAGCGTTGTTCAGATTCAAAGAACCCGCGGAACCAGACAGCTTGTACTGAGAAAACAAACTGCTGCTCAGCAGTCCGTCCATATGGCCGGGCATATTCAGCAGGGGAACGATCTCCACGCCATTTTTCTCAGCATAGTTGATAATGGCTTTCATGTCATCCTCAGTAAGGGCATTGCCATTGGGATCATTATAAAAATTGTTGTTGCCCTCCGAGACGGCGGCCTTGACGGCATTACTATCAAACAAAGTAGTACTGCCATTCTTGATAGTCATATCATCAAGCACAAAGCGCAGACCACCGTTGCCGAACGCCAGCTCCAACTGGTTGAAGCCGTTTTCAGCCATGGAGTCAATGACTCCCTTAATATAGGTGACGCCGAAATACTAACGACCGCAATCCAAATGAACAATACGGTTATTCAGCGTGCTCGCCGCGCTGTCAGAGCTGGCTGCAGTCGCCGGCGTGAACGCCGCCATGGACAGCAGGCTCAGCAGCATGACCAGTACAAGAATCATGGAAAGCACTTTTTTCGTTCCCGTTCTTTTCCGTGCCTGGTTCATTCTTGTCATTCCTTTCGATACCGATTTTCCGCCGGTCTGCGCGCGCGGACGCGCAAAAACAGCAGGAGAACATACTACTTCATATATTACAATACAATTTTCTACATTTCAATACCTTAACTGCTTTTTTGCACAAATTTTTGTATAAATTTTTAAGGAAACTGCACCCTTTATTGGACACTCGCACCAAAATCCGGGTCGGGACGGCGCATGAACACCGACCGGCACGGAAAGCCGGGACGCTTACGCTTTCATCTGGCGCTTGCGCGCGAGGTTGACCATGCCCTCGGGCATATCGTTGAGGTTCATGAGCATCTTGCCGCTGCCGAACGCCGCGCACGAGAGCGCATCGTCCACGACGGTCGTGCGGATGCCGGTGTCCTTCTCGACGAGCTGGTCAAAGCCGTAGATCAGGCTGCCGCCGCCGGCCATGACGATGCCGTTTTGCGCGATGTCCGAAACGAGCTCCGGCGGCGTGCGCTCGAGCACCATGTGGATGGTCTCCAAAATGTCGCGCGCGGGCTCGGCGATGGCCTCGACGAGCTCGACCGAGCTGATCT
>URHI01000165.1 GCA_900547565.1 uncultured Eubacteriales bacterium
AGGAGGGGGGATCCAAGGGGGAACCATGGGTTCCCCCATTGGCGCGTTCTTTTGGGCACTTTTCTGGCGCGTACCAGAAAAGCGCCATTCTTATCGTCCTGAGAAACGATATTTCTGTAATCTTCTTATCGTCCTGTAAGACGATATTCCTGTCATCTTCTTATCGTCCTCGACAGACAATATTTATTTAATCTTCTCATCGTCCCATAAGACGATATTCCTGCCCAAACATCCTTCCCCGCTACAGAAAAGCGCAAAATAAAATCCCGCTGCAGCGCAACCGGCCACAGCGGGACTTTTCAATTCTCGTATTTTTCGTCAATGTTGAGCGATGCAATTGTCGATTCGTCAAAATAATCGAGCGGGTCAACATAGGCACCGTTGACCGTCATTTCAAGATGCAGGTGCGGCTCCTCACCGATCTCGACCATAGCGCTGTTACCGACGTTTCCGATAAGCTGCCCTGCCTTGACATTCACTCCGGCGGCAATTCCCTGAGCGGGCGTTTCGCTGAGGTTGCGATACACGGTGTAGGTGTCGTCTCCGTGCTTGATCGAGATGCAATACCCCATACGGACATCCTCAAACACCTGTGCAATTACACCGTCAGCGGCGGCATAGACAGGCGCACCGGCCTCAGTTGCAATGTCAACTCCAAGATGCACACGGTAGTCGCGCATTGTGTCCGACCATACCTGTGCGCTTTCGCTGTGCTGAGCGCTCAGCATGCCGCTGACCGGTAGCGCAAGCACCAGCGGTGTATCTACCGATGCCGGAGCCGCGGTTGTGATCTGAGCTTCTGACGAGTCGGGCGCCTTTGTGTCCTTGGGGACTTTTGTGGTGTCGGCATCCGGTTTGTTGTTATTGGGTGCGACAGTCGTGACCTTGGGCGTGGTGGTTCCGGAGTCGGTACCGTGCCGTTTGGAACGGTTAGCAGCCACGGTAATGGCAATTATCACGGCCAATGACACCAGCAGCGTCAATGCGGTAATGTAAACTGCGCGATTGGGCTTGAGTTTGCGGAAGAAATTTTTCAGCTTTTCCATTTTTCTGCTCCTTTGAAGGTTTTACTGCTCTTATTTTTGCCCTGCATGGTGAATTTATTCAGTAAAAACAAAAATCGGAGAGAAAAATGCAATTAAAAACCGCCGACACGGTCAGTATTGCACCGTGCGACGGTTTTGGGGTATGTCGCGTATATCAGGCGTGCTTTTTGCGGTAGTTCTCAATCAGGTCGCGAGTCCACTGCACTGTTGCAACCATCTCTCCCACCGCAAACATGACAGTGAGTATCATAATGATGTTGGGACAGTACACCAACAGCTTGTCCGCATACACCGACAGCACATAGTAAACCGGCACCACCGATACAAGCAGGCCAATAAACGGCAGCTTGTCGGTCAGCGAAGCTATGATCGCCGGCACCAGTATCATGCCAAGCATTATAATATATTCTTTGACACCGCGCTGTGACATGAACGTCACCATCTCGCCGGTTTCCTCGTCGGTCACCGGCTTGCCGAATTTAAAATATGAGTAAAGAATAAATGTCAGCACAAGAAAGCCGGCTATGTAGGCCATGCCTTCAGTAAAGCGTTTGCAGTATTTCACAGGACACCTCCCTGAACGGTTATATTTGTATTGTATCACATTGCGGGGAATTTTTCAAGTGTTTACGATAATGTCTTGAAAAGCAGCGGCAATTATGATAAAATAATGTACGGAGTGTACGAAGTGTACAGAGTGTACTATAAAGCAGTCGAAAGGAATATTCCCATGAAATACAACGATATTTTGGTGCATATAAGCCGCGGCGGATGCGACAGTAGCTTCAAACGGCTTTACCCCGGGGTCGGGCTTGAGGCAGAGCGCCGCCGCTATGCTGAGGCTGTCCGTCAGTTCGGTGAGATCTTCGGTACCGAGGGCGACATCAGCCTGTTTTCGGTGCCGGGGCGCAGTGAGCTGTCCGGTAATCATACCGACCACAATCACGGCTGCGTCATAGCTGCCTCGATAGATCTCGACATAATAGCGGTGGCACGTCCGCGGGACGACGGTACTGTGCGCCTGCAAAGCCGGGGATTTGCCATGGATCATGTCACGCCTGAGCAGTGCGAAGCGCCGGACGCACAAGGTACCGGTCACTCCTCGTCACTGATTGCGGGTGTGATAAATGGGCTGCGCAAGAGCAGTCATGACGCCGGCGGATTTGACGCCTACACCACGTCTGAGGTGCTCAAAGGCTCGGGGCTTTCGTCATCGGCCGCATTCGAGGACATGATAGGCACAATAGAAAATTATTTTTATAACGACGGTAAGATCGGATACGTAGAAATTTCACAGATCTCACAGTATGCCGAAAACCGATTTTTCGGCAAGCCCTGCGGGCTTATGGATCAGGTGGCATGTGCCGCCGGTGGGATTGTGTCAATAGATTTTGCCGACCCGTCAGCACCTGTAGTGGAAAAGGTGGACTTTGACATTACCGGTGCCGGATACTGCCTGTGTATTGTTGATACGGGCGGTAATCATGCCGATCTTACTGCTGATTACGCGGCTGTTCCGGCCGAAATGAAAGCGGTTGCGGCATATTTCGGCCGTGAGTATCTTAGAGACGTAGATGAGAATGCAGTGCTGGCGTCAATTACGGAGCTGCGCAAGGGCTGTGGGGACCGTGCTGTGCTGCGTGCACTGCATTTTTATGCGGAAAACCGTCGTGTGGCTTTGCAGCGCGAGGCATTGCGCCACGGCAGGCTTGATGAATATTTTACCGAGGTTACGGCATCGGGACGGTCATCTTTCTGCTATTTGCAGAATGTGTTCACGACGGCAAACGTCCGCGAGCAGGGGCTGTCGCTGGCCTTGTGTCTTGCCGAGCGCTTTTTCGAGGACGGTGTTCGTGGGGCATACAGGGTTCACGGCGGAGGCTTTGCCGGTACAGTTCAGGCGTATGTTCCGGCGGATAAGGTTGACAAATTCAGAAAAATGATGGACGGTGTATTCGGCGTGGGAGCATGTACGGTGCTGCACATACGTCCGGATGGTGCGGCAAGGATAGTTTAGGCCGCTGCGCGGCCGGGCTGACTGAACGTCCGGCAGTCTGATAGATAAAAATCACTTTACTGCTGAAAGGCGGTAAAGTGATTTTTGGTTTGTTGATATTTAGTTAGTTGGACTGTGGGGGCTATAGGGGGATTGTCTGTCGAGGACGATAAGAAGATTACAGAAATATCGTCTTACAGGACGATAAGTGGTGTTCATTTTCTGCCCCGCGG
>URHI01000166.1 GCA_900547565.1 uncultured Eubacteriales bacterium
CGATACTGCTGGCGATGCAGCTCCTGCTGCCGTAGATAATGCCGCAGACAAGTCCAAAAAGTCCAAGAACAAGGTCGGCTCTATGTTTGAGCTGCTGACATTCGGAGATGTCTGAAAAAATTTTCACACCGACACAGTCTCGCCGCGTTCCGAATGAGGGCGCGGCGGATTTTGTGTTGACGGATACTCCAAAGCTTCCCGAGCTGCTATCGCCTGCTGGCTCGCCAAGGGCGCTTGAGGCGGCAATAGAGGGCGGTGCCGACGCTGTCTATTTCGGCGGTGTTCGCCACAATGCAAGAGCGCTGGCACAGAACTTCACACCGGCGGAGATCGGGGAATCGGTCAGACTGGCGCACGTGTACGGCGTTAAGATGTATCAGACCGTCAACACACTGGCGACTGACCGTGAGCTGAATGATGTGGTCGAGGACGCGCGGGTGGCCTATGACGCCGGGGTTGACGCGCTTATTGTTGCCGACCTCGGAGTCGCCGCGGCAATACACCGTGCACTGCCGGATTTTCCGCTGCACGCCAGCACGCAGGCATCGGGCCATTGTGTGGAGGCGGCAAAACACTTGTCAGAACTGGGATTTTGCCGTATGGTTTGTGCCCGGGAGATGTCATATGAGGATATTTGCCGTTTTACGGCGCAGTCGCCTATCGAGGCAGAGGTGTTTGTGCACGGCGCGCTGTGCGTCTGCCATTCGGGGCAGTGTCTGTTTTCGTCGCTTGTGGGTGGCCGCAGCGGTAACCGCGGCGAGTGCGCACAGCCCTGCCGGCTGCCGTATCGCGTGGGCAAAGCAGACAAATATCCGTTGTCGCTCAAGGATCTGTCGCTCGCCGGTCATATACCCGAGCTGATAGCGGCCGGTGTGGCGTCGCTCAAGCTGGAGGGACGTATGAAGTCGCCGGAATATGTGCTGGCGGTGACGCGTGTGTTCCGCCGATTGCTTGACGAGCGACGCGCCGCCACTCATGATGAAATGCAATATCTGGCCTCTATTTTCTCACGTGACGGCTTTACGGACGGCTATTTTACCGGACATACGGGGTCGTCCATGCTGGGAGTGCGGCGCGAGCAGGATAAATCCTCGTCGCGCGCGCTTGAACCGTTTTCGGGACTTAGCCGCAAGCTGCCGCTTGACATGTCTGCCGAAATACGCCGCGGCCGCCCTATGAAGCTGACGGTCAGCCGTGACGGACAGAGTGTTACCGTCACGGGTGAAGTGCCCGAAGTGGCGCTCAGGTCACCGTCAGAGTACGATGCCGTAGTACGAAGTCTGACACGGCTGGGCGGGACACCGTACTGTGCCGCCGGTATTACGCTTACACTTGACGACGGGCTTGCGGTCCCCGTCTCAAAGCTCAACGCCTTGCGCCGCGCCGCCGTCGAAGCTATGACAGGCCTTGGGACAAAGGCCGGGTCGGGCGCTGCGCACAGGCAATGCGGGCAGGGTGGGGAGGTTGAAGTAGCCTGTCGTCCGTCCGGGCGGAGACATGCCCGACTTACCGCCCGGTTTACCGACCCGTCGCAGATAACACCGTCCGCACGTGAATTTTTTGATGTGATTTATCTGCCGCTGGGCAGTCATATTCCGGGTGTCGCAGGCGTTGTACTGCCGCCGGTGGTATTTGACAGCGAGAGAGCGCGTGTTGCTGCTCTTTTGGCCACCGCGGCGTCGGAAGGTGCAACGCAGGCACTGGTCACAAACCTCGGTCACATCAGTCTTGCACGTGACACCGGACTGGCGGTGCACGGGGATTTCCGGCTGAACGTCACCAACTCACGCACGGTGGCGGCACTGGAGGCTGTCGGCATTGCCGATGTTATAGTTTCACCGGAATTATCGTTGCCGCAGATACGCGACATCTCGGGCGATGTCTCGGCAATAGTTTACGGCAGAATTCCACTGATGATACTTGAAAAGTGCGTTGGGCGCGAGCTGACCGGCTGTGAGGCTTGCAGACGCGGGCGAGTGGTGCTGAAGGACCGCCGCGGAATTGATTTTCCTGTGCTGAGGGAATTTGACCACCGCAGTGTGATATACAACAGCCTGCCTACCTGCATGTCCGAGAGACAGGGTGAGCTTGACAGTGCCGGAATCTTAGGACGGCATTTTGTGTTTTCGGTGGAGTCACCGCAAGAGGTTGACACGGTGATACGCGCCTTCCGTGACGGACGTCCGCTGGAAGGCAAGGTCAGAAGGATATAAAAATATTTTTTGTCTGTTCAGGGCAAGGTAGCATGGTCAGGACTGCCGCACATGATGTATGTACGGCAGTATGGCCGTTCTGTCTACATATTTCTCCGGTACGGGGGTACAATAAACGTATCCCCGAAAGGAGTCTCAATATGCAGATAATTCAACTTGACAGCATGGGCTTTGAACGCATAACTGCGTCCGGAACCGCCTTGGTGGAGTTTTATACCTCCACCTGTCCATCCTGCCATGCGTCCGCGGGAATTGTACGGCGCTTTGCGGAAAAATCGTCCGTTCCGGTTTATACACTTAATCTTGATGATGCGCCTGATGCCGCTGAGCACTGGCACATCATGAGCGTGCCGACTTTTATACTTTTTCACGACGGCATCGCAATCGGGCGGCGCATCGGTGTCCCGACAATGAAAGTACTGGAGGATCTGGCCGACAGCGCGCTCTCGCCGGCTACGTGACACGTCAGCGTCCCATATGGGACGCTGATTTTTTGCGCCGTGTCAATTTTTCAGTAAATATTGACATATCCGTCGGTTGAGGGTATAATTAAAGTAATTTATTTTTAATCAATAATGGAGGAAGCTTTTTATGAGGATCATCAATGTAAAAACATATGAACAACTCAGCCGCAAAGCCGCAAATATTATATCCGCGCAGGTCATTCTCAAGCCGGATTGCGTGCTTGGGCTTGCAACCGGTTCGTCTCCGGTCGGCACCTACCGTCAGCTCATTGAGTGGTACAACAAGGGTGATATAGACTTTTCCGAGACAACCACCGTTAATCTTGATGAGTACGTAGGTCTTGGTGAAAACGACGAGCAGAGCTATCGGTATTTTATGCAGAAAAATCTGTTTGACCATATCAACATAAAGCGCGAAAACACCTTTGTCCCGGACGGTCTGGCGGACGATCTGAATGAGGAATGCAATGCCTACGACGCGAGAATAAGACGTCTCGGCGGCATTGATCTACAGC
>URHI01000167.1 GCA_900547565.1 uncultured Eubacteriales bacterium
TTTGCTGCCGGACTTGCAAAGTCAGTCCCAAAGCTCAGAATTGCTCTGATAGACGGTCAGAGCCGGGTACATAAGCCGTGCGGAGGCCTGCTGGCTCCCGATGCGCAGAAAGCACTGGCACAGCTCGGGCTGGTGTTGCCACGGAGCGTGCTGTCTGACCCGCAGATATTTGCGGTCGAAACTATCGATATATCACAGCACTGCATCCGCTATTATCCAAGGCATTATCTGAATATGGACAGGTATCTTTTTGACCGCTGGCTGCTGTCGCGGGTGCCCGGGAGTGTGGATATCATCACCGGGCGGTGCATAGCTGTATCGGGGTGCACCGGACGTTTTTCGCTGACGGTCGAGCCCGAGGAAAGAAGGGGATCTGCCGTACGCGACCGTGCAGCAGGGACAGCTCAACCGTCCGATGCACCGAATCGGGACGGGATATTGAAACCGCTGACGATCACGGCAGCTGCCGTGGTGGGAGCGGACGGTGCAGGTTCGATCGTACGGCGTACGTTTTTCGGCAGACGGGTGCCGAAACGGCTGTCGCTCCAGCAGTGGTTTGACCTGCCCGGCGAGGGATTCCCCTATTATTCCTGTATATTCGATTCCGAGGTCAACGACAGCTGTTCCTGGACGGTCAGAAAGGGCAGGTATGTAGTGTTTGGCGGCGCATTTAAAATGAACGGCGCACGCGAGACCTTTGAAATTCAAAAAGCGCGCGTGGAGGAGTTGCTCGGTCGCAACTTCGGCGCCCCGGTCAGGACCGAGGCGTGTCTGCTCGTTTGCCCTGAGAGTCCGGGTGACTTTGTGACCGGAATGCCCGGTGTGTATCTGCTGGGAGAGGCGGCGGGGTTTGTCAGTGCCAGCTCGTTTGAGGGGATAAGCAGCGCAATTATCAGTGCGAAAATGCTGGCTGACAGCTTTGAGACCGGGCGAGATGCTGGCGGTATTGCCCGGGAGTACAGGCGCCGGACGCGCGCACTGCGGGGCAGGCTGTCGCTAAAGATCGTCAAGCGTGCCTTACTTTGCTCGCCACTCTGGCGCAGACTGATCATGAAGAGCGGTGTTTGCAGTATACAGGTAGAACAGTCAGAGGGGCACATAGTTGCGGAATAAGTACCGATTTTTACGCAAAGCATCAAAAAATCATTGCACGGCTATTGAAATATTGTGTGAAGTGTGGTAAAATGTAATCAATTAAGGCGTTGCTTTAAGCAAAAACACAAGCCCCAAGGAGGTACATATGAAATTACCCGTAAAATTCTTATCGTTGGTGCTGGCATTGATCATGCTGATGTCAGTTGCCATGCTGACTTCCTGTAACAACAATACAACCCCTAAGGATACAACGGCAGGTGACGGTTCCGTTACCACTCCGGGCGGTGACATTACTTCCGGCTCGGATGTCACGTCTGCACCGTCAGGCAACCTTGAACTGATAATCGGCGGGCAATCAAATGTTACGGTTATACGTAACGAGGATGCCGATCCTTCGTCGGTAGCTGTAAGCCAGGCTTCGGCTCTGCGCACCACTATCGGCAAGCTGACCGGTGTTACACCCGGCATCGATACCGACTGGGTCAAGAGAGGCGAGGAGCACGACCCCAATAAACTCGAGATACTCGTCGGATATACGGATTACAACGAGACCGCCGAGGCACTTGCGCAGATCAATCTCGGAGAATATGTGGTCAAAGTCATCGGCAGAAAGCTAGTCGTTGCCGGCTATACCGACGATGCTATCGAAACCGCCTGCCGGCAACTCACCAATCTTCTTGAGAGCATAGCGAAAAAGGGCGAGCTGATCATTCCGGCGGATACGCTTATCACCGGCGTTACCAACAAAATGCTCAACATACTGCCCGGATACGAGAACGGAACCTTCTCCGCCACCTATAAGGGCGGCAACAATTCCACTCAGCTTATATTCAAGAATACTACCCCCGAGGCTTATGCTGCATATGTCAGCAAGCTGGAGTCGGCCGGCTTCAAGACTTATACCACCAACACAATTACCGACAACGAATTTGCCACGCTCAATAACGACAGTTACACAGTCAACATAGGTTACTATGCCTACGAAAAGTCAACACGGCTTATCATTGAACCGCTTGCCGATCCCGTGGGCCTGAAAGAGGACAATGTCTACACCCCTGTGACTACCTCGCAGATAACCATGTTTGGCTTGCAGTATTACAACGCGAGCAAGAATGAGACTTACGGTAACGGCTTGAGTATGCTGATACGTCTGACGGACGGACGATTTGTCGTGATCGACGGCGGTTTCAACCGCACCGCCGACGCGCAGCTGTTGCTCAAGGCTCTGCAGGATCAGTCCAAGGACTACATTACTGCCGGCCAGAAGATCACCATTGCCGCCTGGATCATCACCCACGCACACGGTGACCACTCGGGTATGATAGGTAAGCAGTACAGCTCTTTCCGCAGTATAAAGGTGGAAAAGTTTGTGGTCAACTTCATGTCCGATGAGGAGAGAAACAAGGCTATCGGTTCCACTTCATACTCCTCCAACTGGGGCTCCGGTGAGGGAGGCGGTTGGACTAACGTCATTACTGCCGCAAATGCACTGGGTGCCAAGGTACAGTATGTTCGAGTCGGTCAGGTGCTTTACATTGCCGACCTCAAAATGGAGGTGCTGTACACAATTGACAGCTATGCGCCCAAGATCTGTAACGCTTTCAACACGACGTCGCTGATCATCAAGATGACGTTCGGCGATTCCACTACCTTCCTGATGACGGGTGACGCTACCGGCGCCGGATTCCAGATCGCGGCGAGCATGTACGGAACGTATCTGAAATGTGATATCCTCCAGGTCGCCCACCACGGTTACACCACATGGGGCAATGATTCGGGTACCATCAGTGCGTACCGTTATGCGGCGCCTTCGACGCTGCTGTGGCCGCAGGGCTCGGCTGCATTCCCCAACTACAAGAACAAGGCTTACAACGTGGTGCTGTTCTCTCCCGAAACGTCGGGAGGCACCAACAAGAACTTCAAAGAGTGCCTGGTAGCCGGACTTGAAGGCGAGAGCATTGTGGTGCCGATACCTTACACGGCCGGAAACGCGGTTGAAACACGAATTTCAAACTGATTTATAATATCCGATCTACCGGCGG
>URHI01000168.1 GCA_900547565.1 uncultured Eubacteriales bacterium
GTCCGGCGCGCCCGCCCCCTCCATTGAGTCGCTGACGAGCACCAGCCGTGTGTTTCCTGCGCACTGCCATGCAAGCCGCACCATCTCGGGTGCGATGTGGTGACCGTCACAGATAAGCTCGCAGTAAGCCTGTCCTGTCAGCGCGGCACAGACCGGCCCGCCTCCACGGTGATGAAGCGGCGGCATTACGTTGAAAAGATGTGTGTAGGCACAAACGCCGAGCCGCTCGGCTTGCACCGCCGTGGCGTAATCCATGGCGGTATGTCCAGCAGACAGCGTCACGCCAAGCGCACCTGCCTCGCGCGCAAAGCTACCGTCTTTATCAAGCTCAGGCGCATAGCTGACGTGAAGCGGCAGTCCCATACGTCTCACCAGCTCACTCAGCTCGCCGGCATCAGGCGGCGACAAGAGCTCTGCCGCCTGAACCCCCCGCTTTAACGGGTTGAGGTAGCGTCCTTCAAGATGTATGCCGGTAAGCCGTGCACCCGGACCGTCGCGATGCGCCAGGATCAGCGCCGATGCGCGATACCAGTCATCAAGCGTGGCAGATGCCAGCGTCGGCACAACGGTCGTGACACCGCAGGCGGAGTACGAGCGCTTCATAAGGTCCAGCGCGTCACCGTCCGCCGTGCAGAAATCGTACCCCGCACGGCCGTGTGTGTGTATGTCGATCAGCCCTGGAATGACATAGCTACCCCCGGCATCGATGGTTGCTTCAAAGCTCCCGGTGTACTGCTCCGACACGCTTATGATTTTGTCATCGCCGCACAGCATACACCCGCGGATAAAGCGTCGGCCGGCAGTGTCGTACACCAGCGCGTTTGTTATCAAAAGACGCAAAATACATTCCCCCAATATAATTATCCATTTTTATATTATAGCATACCGCACTCTCCAATACAATAGAAAAAACAAATTTTCGTCCAAACCATCCGTTTTTTTACTTCCGGCCGGGATAAATTATTTTGAAAAAACTGTTGAATTACATCAGCGGGTGTGTTATAATTATTTGGATATGTGTTTTGATTAATCGTACATTAACCGTTGGAGGTCTGTATTGAAAACCGATATGAAGCTGCGCTCGGGTGCTACAATACGGGAAATTTCCCGAAAAGATGCCGAATCCCATGACTACCTGACGCGCAGTACACTGACTCAGATGCACCTGCTTCCGGGAGGCGATCCGGTTGCCTTCGGTACAAACGCGGACGGAAGCCTGATTTATTATTATGACCCGGCACGCGTGGTAGAAGCACCGCCTGAGCTGTGGTACTACCCCGACGCACGCACGGAGCAGGTAATTCTGGAGAGCGGGACCGTCATTCCCCGCATGAACATCAAGCGCGCCGCCGCTTGCGGGTTTTATTCCAAGGAACGGCTGGCACAAATGCACTATGACGTGGTTGAGGAGCCGGTAGCCTATACCTACAAAAAAGACCAGAGTATTGTTTATTTTTACGACAAAAAAACCGCCGTCCGTCAGCCGCTGATGTGCACAAAATGCGGTAAAAAAGTAAGGTACCGCAAAAAGCTGTGCGAGGACTGCTACATGGAGGAGCTTGCCGTTCTGCGTGTCGAGGGCGATCGCCACCGCAACGCCGAATACCATATGGATCCTGCACGTGTGTTGTTCTTTGACCTTGAGCTGACAGGCTTTTACGATCACGACGAGATTATCTCCATCAGCATAGTCAACGGCTTCGGTGAGCTTATCATGGATACGCTTGTCCGCCCGATCCACACCAAAAAGTGGAAGAAGACCGAGAAGATCCACGGTATAACCCCCCAGATGACCGAGCACTCTCCGACACTGGCCGAGCTGACCCCCCGCATCAAGGAGATCTTCGCCAATGCGGACGTTCTTATAGCCTATGGCGTTTCAACCGATTACAGTCATATAAAATACATCTACGAAACAGAGGCCGAGCGCGACGCACTGCATGCCAAGGTCCGTTGCTGTGCCAACGAGTTTGTTCGCTATGCACATGAGTGCCGTCCCGAGGTTCAGCACGCCAGCCTGACCGATGCCATGGAGTGCCTCGGAGTGGAGTGGGACGGAACCGCCCACACGTCGATAGCCGATACGTTTGCCTGCCGCCATGTGTGGGACAGGCTGTTCCCCAATTACTACGAAAACTACAGCGAATCCACCGATCAACAATAAAGGAATGGTGAAAATATGAGTCTTTTCGGACTTGACAGAGTCAGCCCCCATGACAAAAATGCGGCCCTGCTGGCAACAGTCAGAGACAATGTTCAGCTGGCGGTCGTGCGCAGTTTGCTGGAAGGAGCCGGAATTCCCTATATGATCAAGGAGCGCGGCTCGGGCAGCTCGGTAAAAATAATCGCCGGCTTTTCCATGTTCGGCACCGACATATTCGTGCCGGTCGACCGGCTTGAGGAGGCCACTGCGCTGATTACTCCGGCGGACACCGACGGGTATGCGGATAACGGAGAGACCGAGTCCGGAGAACAGTCCGGGGATGACAGCGGTGCCGGACAGTCCGACAAGACCTGACATAGCAATTTAAACAGAAAAACTGAGAGGTAAGGGGGAAAATGCTCGCACGAGGTTTTCCCCGTCTTGAATTTATGAAAGAGATAATTCTTTGCAAATACGGAGAAATTGTGCTCAAGGGCGCCAACCGCAGCTATTTTGAGGACATGCTGTGCCGTGAGCTTCGCCGCCGTTCTGCTGCATACGGTAACTTCGACGTTCATCGCGCGCAAAGCACCATTTACATTGAACCGCTTGATGAGCTTGCCGATTTCGAGGGTATGTACGCCGCGGCAGGGCGCGTTTTCGGCATAATAGCGCTGACACGTGCCGCAGTCTGCGAGAAAAAACTGGATTCCATACTTGCGACGGCGCGCGACTATCTGCCGGGATTCATGAACGGTGTCCGCACCTTCAAGGTCGAGGGCAAGCGCGCCGACAAGGCCTTCCCTCTCAACTCCATGGAGCTGTCGGCCGAGGTAGGTGCGGCGGTTCTGTCCGCCTGCCCGAGGTTGCGCGTTGACGTGCATGAGCCGCAGGTGACAGTTCGGGTGGAGATACGCGAGAGCGCCGCATACATTCATGCCGGGCAGCGCCCGGGA
>URHI01000169.1 GCA_900547565.1 uncultured Eubacteriales bacterium
TAATGCGTAACGATCCTTTTTTCTCGATTCTGTAGTCCATGGTTTTTCCTCCCGATAAAATCAATTTTACAGACAGCCGCGAGAAAGATTTTACACGTCCGCCGCGCCGGGCCTCAGTAGGCGTAATGCCGTGAAAGCGTGTAAATGCGCGGGAAAAGCTCTCAGGTGTATCATATCCGTAGCGCAGTGCAATATCTATTACCCTGTCATCCGAGCCTGTCAGTTGACCGGCGGCAAGCGTCAGGCGCCGCATCCTGATATAGTCTCCCAGCGAATAACCGCAAAGCATGCTGAACATGCGCTGAAAATGAAAAGATGACGAGAGTGCCTGCTTTGCCACCTCTTCATAATCAATCTGCTCGGTCAGATGCTGCTCTGTATAGTCGAGCGCGCGCTGTATTCCGGTGATCCAATCCATCTCTTGTCCTCCGTCCGTATGACACAATTATACCTCATAGCACGTCGTTTGTCCTGACTTTCCGTGCTGTGTGGTGCCGGGTGCCGAACAACACGGTGCCTTAAGACAACAGCGCAAGTAAGCATAAAAAACAAAACAAAACGGCGGCGCCGACACCCAGCGCCGCCTTATTGCAGCCAAACGCGCCACACACAGAGCATATTCACATATGTGTCTCATTTGCACGCTATGTCCGTGATTATTTTTTCAAATTTCTTTTCCGAAAGAATCTCATGTGTCAAAAAGCGTCCGTCGTAAAACAGTGAAAACGTTGTAAACGGCGACGGCGCCCCCTGTGCCGCCTCACGCGACGTAATACGCACCACACTGAGCGGCACGCCGTGTGCGCGCGCCACCGTCTCGAGCAACGGAACATACCTGGCGGTAAACGGGCACTGAGCTGTATAGTAAATTGCAAATCCGGAAGGCATATCGTGCGTTACCTGCTTTACGCTGTCGCAAAAGCGCGGAGGTTGAGTGTTACCGTCAAACGGAAGATACATAAGCTCGAAATAGGGCGCAACCGTGTCTGCCGTACAAAAGCCCTTGTGCTCCAGATACTTTTTGTCGGCAAGAAAGCCCAGCTTTTTGGGTGACGACAGCGTCACAAGCCCCCGACGACCCTTGGCGCGGCTGTCACGTATGCACTCGTCAAGCAACATGCCTGAATATCCGTTCCCTTTGAACTGGCCGGAGACCCACAGGCAGTCGATGTACATGTACCCGTCCGCCCGGACAGGGACCCACGCATATTCAGCCGGTATGTACTCGATAAAGCACTTACCTCGCACGTTGCCTTTGAGGAACACCAATCCCTCGTCAAGACGGTCGCGCAGCCAAGCCTTTTTGGACATGACCTGAACGTCTCTGTTACTTGAAATAGCACAGCATATGTGCTCACTTTCAAGATTTTCCTGCGAAATTCTTATAAACTCCATGTTTCCCCCGCTTGAAGCTCAGCCACGCTTGCGGCAAATGACATTGAGCATAACATATATACCCACCAGAACGACTACTGCGCCGCAGAGTATAACGTACATAGTCCGTATGCCGACCTTGTCACCGAAAAAGTACAGATTACAGTCAATGGAATCCTTTATTCCCTCGATCACCTGCTCCGGGAATCCCTGCTTAAGCATTTCACGGTAAACGCCCGCCATGGCATGATTGCGTAGCAGACTGGTACCGTATGTACCCGGAAGGAATGACAGCACCTTCTGCAGTCCGTCCGAAAAGTTGGAAATGGGCATGTACGCGCCGCACAGAAAGCCGTATCCGGCACTGACCACCGTGCCTACAGCCGACGCTTGTCCGTTGGTAGACAGCGGGAAGTTGACACACGATGCCAGCGCGGTGCCGAACAGTGTCAGCAAAAACACGTCAAGCACAACGCCAAGCACATCAGCGCCCGACATGTACCATCCTCTGACGGCCAGAAAAGCGAGACATACAGCCAGCGCCGTAAAACTGATAATAAGCGTTGAAACAGCCGAGGCGGTAAAATAGCCCAGCGCCAACACCGAGCGCTTGACCGGTGTCACGGTCAGGTCGCGTATTGCGCCGCTGGTCTTATCGCCTATCATGAGCAGATTCGCGCAGAATGCCACCGTCACACAGCTGACAGCAAGCAATGACGATATCAGCTGTCCGGCCACGGTTGCATCAATAAGAGCTTCATCAACACTCAGCCCCTGTGGCAGAGCCGACATAAAGCTGTCCTTATATATCCTCGCTAAAAATGTGGCGTACAGTACAAGCAATATCAGAGGGGTTATGAGCGATGAAAAAAATGCTCCCTTGTCCTTGAAAAACAACTTTATATCGCGCCGTATAATATTTCCGAGTCCTGTCATATTGTTCACCTCCTCAGTGATTAGCGGGAGCATCGCTGCCCGGCAGCGACCTTCCGGTAACGGCAAGAAACACGTCATCCATCTTGCCCTTGGTTATTTCATAATCGGTAAACAGCTCAGGACGGCTGACTATCAGCCGTGTTGCCGCCGCCGTATTTGGAACGGACACACGAACGGCATCCCTGATGGTTTCATACGGCATGCCGAGCGACTTTATCTGTTCCTCGCTCAGGCCGTAAAGCGTTATATAATCTCCGGTGTAAGTGTTTTTCAGCATAAGCGGTGTACCTTCGGCGGCAATTTTGCCGCTGTCAAGTATGACAACATAGTCAGCATCAGCAGCTTCTTCCATATAGTGAGTCGTAAGAAAAACCGTCATATTCTCACTCGCCCGCAGATCGGATACTACATTCCACAACAGCTTGCGCGTCTGCGGGTCAAGACCGGTTGTAGGCTCGTCGAGAATGAGTATCTCGGGACTGTGCACCAGTGCGCGGGCAATGTCTATACGCCGGCGCTGACCGCCCGACAGCTTACCAACCGTACGGTTAAGCAGCGATTCAAAGTCCAGCAGTGCCGCCAGCTGTTCAAGCCGCGCACGGAACCGACTTCCCGTGATGCCGTACAGCGCCGCGCGGCTTCGCAGGTTGTCCATGACCGACAGCGGCGCGTCGAGCATGGAATTCTGAAACACCACGCCCAGCCGTCCCGCAAT
>URHI01000170.1 GCA_900547565.1 uncultured Eubacteriales bacterium
TGCCGCAAAGCGGCAGAATGGAGATTAACATGAATGTTGCAACAAAGCTGCGGCGCATAGGGCAGGGATCCGATTCCCGCGGTCCGGCGCTCAGAATATATTCCGAGCTGAAAAGCGTGTATAATCTGTCTGCCGTACGCCGTCATATATATGACGGCATTATCGGCGAGGAGATAGATCGGCTGCTTGACATCCAAAAGTCACAGGGGACGCTGACGCTTGACGATGCGTACAAAATGGAACAAAACCTGTCGGTGCTGTCTCCCGAGATAAAGGCCTATACCGTACATTGCATTGCACACGCACACATTGATATGAACTGGCGCTGGGGATATCAGGAAACCGCAATGGTCACTATCGATACCATGCGTACCATGCTTGATCTCATGCGTGACTATCCGGATTATAAGTTTTCACAGTCGCAGGCGTCGGTTTACCGTGTGATCGAACAGCTGGCGCCCGATATGTTGGCCGAAATAAAACAGCGTGTACATGAGGGGCGCTTTGAGGTCACGGCGTCAACATGGGTCGAGGGTGACAAAAACATGTCGTCACTCGAGTCGCTCATACGTCAGACCTTGTACACAAGACAGTATTTGTCCGGACTGCTTGATATTTCCCCCGATATGCTGCGGCTCGATTTTGAGCCTGACACCTTCGGACACAGCCTTAATCTGCCTGAGATACTGGGTAGTGTCGGTGTAGACAGGTATTATCATTGCCGCGGCTGTGATCTGCGCCAGATTTACCGCTGGCGTGCACCGTCAGGGCGTACAATGCTGGTATATCAGGATGCTATGGGGTATCTCGGAAACATTTCGGCCTCCTGCTTTACAGATACGGCGCTTCAGTGTGCCGACATTGCGCCCGGGTTGCGGCATATAGCCAAGCTGTACGGCGTGGGTGATCACGGCGGTGGCCCGACACGTGCCGACATTGAAGCGATAATTGATATGAGCGGCTGGCCGCTTATGCCGGCGCTGATATTCAGCACTCACCGCGCGCTGTTCGATGAGCTGGAAAAGCTGGCAGACAGCTATCCGCTGGTCGAGAACGAGGAGCAGAATTTTGTTTTCACCGGCTGCTACAGCTCACAGTCACGTATAAAAATGGCAAACAAGGTGGCCGAGCTGCGGCTGGGCGACGCGGAGACAGTTTCAACGCTTGTCAGAGGTGCGCTCAATAGGACGCAACAGCCCGGCGCTTTGCGCGAAGGCTGGCTTCCGGTCCTGTTTTCGCAGTTTCATGATATACTGCCCGGCTCCGGCATGATAGAAACGAGGGAATACGCACTAGGACAGTTCCAGCAGTCCATGGCGTATGCCCAGGCGCAGGTCAACACTGCCATGCGTACGCTGGCAGACAATATCGACACTTCGTCGATTGAGTTTTCGCCTGCAAATGTCACCCGCTCAGAAGGCGGCGGTGTCGGCTGCCTTGCAGATTACCGAAACATGTTCCGCTTTTCGGCAGCTGAGCGCGGACGCGGAAGCGTAAGAGCCTATCATGTATTCAACCCCACGGTGTACGAGCGTCATGAGCCTGTAGAGCTTATGGTTTGGGACTTCCCATACAAATCAGCCAATATACATGTTACAGATGGGGCGGGCGCCGCAGTGCCTTTTGCGGTTGTGGCCGAGCGTCAGAACTACTGGCGCCACACATATTCCAAGCTGTTGGTCGATGCAACTCTTCCGCCGCTCGGGTATGCTACATACATTGTTTCAAACGGAGACTATCCCGACAAGCCGGAACCGAACTATTTTGTGTTCCAGCGCCGCGATACAATATCCGATGCCTCACCGGTGCTTGAGAATGAGTATATTCGTGCTGAATTTGACAGCCGGACAATGGAGATAATGTCGCTCACCGATAAGCAGACCGGCCGAAGGCTGATCGAACGTCCCGCCGCAATGTTTCAGCTGATACGTGAAAATCCGCGCCACGGTATGACTTCTTGGCGTGTGGGCGAGATCATGTCATGTGAAAATATCAATGAAAGCTGTGCCGTGCACCGCTTGGGCGAGAGTTTTAATGACTTGCAGGGAGAGCTTGATTATGAGATCAGCTTTTCGCGCTCCAAGCTGAGAGTGTCAGTTCGGTTGCCTAAGCACAGCCGCGGCTTGATATTCGATGTATGCTGTGACTGGCTTGAGGTTCCGGTCGAGGGCGAATTTGTGCCGCAGCTGCGCTTTGCCGTTCCGGTGTCTTATGACGTGCATCACAGCCGCAGTGATATTCCGCTGGGCGATATAGACCGTTCCTTGCTTGCGCACGATGTGCCTTGTATAGGCGGATTTCAGCTGTGTGGCAACAGCGGTGCTGACATATTGCTGTGCAGTGACTCAAAATATGCATACCGCGCATGGGACAATGTCGGTTCAGTCACGCTGCTTCGCAGCAGCTACGACCCCGATCCGTTCCCTGAGCTGGGGCAGCACCGCATGAGTCTGTGTGTCGGTGTCGTTCACTCGGCGGCAGATGCCGTACGCCTCAATACGGTACTCTCACACCCGCCGATCTATACCAGTGCGCCGCCCGTTTCTCATGCCGGGGCGTTGCCGCTTAGCGGTACTTTGCTGAAGATGAGATTTGAGGCGGACTGTCTCGAGCTGGTTGCCATCAAGCCGGCAGAGCAGGGCAACGGGGTGGTTGTGCGCCTGCTCAACCGCGGAGATAAGCCGGCCGCCGCGCATATTGATGCCGCTTGGGGGCTGAGCCGAGCCCGCGCCGTGGATAACGCCGAGCGTCCGCGTGATGATGTTGAGGTGGTGTTGTCCGGCAGCGAGGTCGCTCTGACGGTTCCTGCACACACCGCGGTGGCGGTCGTGCTGGAGTAGGTCGATCGTTCCCATGGATTCGTTCCGACGAGCGCAAGACCATTTTCGTAAGCCGTGTCGGTATTAACAGACGCTTGCTTAAGGGTAACTTAAGAATTAATCTTTACAAATAAATCAGCACCGCTCCAT
>URHI01000171.1 GCA_900547565.1 uncultured Eubacteriales bacterium
GCGCGGCAGACCGTGACCCTCGGCAGCCAGCGGACGAACCTCTTCCATGCCGCGGCCGTCTACGCGCTTGCCGTTTGCCAGCCAGCGGCGAACGATCTTTTTCTGAATTTTGTAGATCAGCTCGGGCATCTGCACTGCGAGATCGGGATATTCTTCACCGAACTTTTCCATAATAGCATCCTGAATGGGAACCATACGGGCATCTCTTATGTTCTTGTCGTCGGTGTCGAGTGCGAACATGACGTCCTTTTCGCAGAAGTCGAATATCTTATCGAACATATCGTGGTCAAGCTCGCAGGAGGGATACTCGAACTTAGGCTTTCCGATCTCGTCAACAATAGCGTTGATAAAGCCGAGCAGATCCTTTATCTCACTGTGTGCAACCATGATGGCGTTGTACATTGTGTCGTCGTCAACCTCGTTCGCGCCGGCCTCGATCATGACCACCTTTTTCATGGTGGCGGCTACGGTCAGCTGCAGGTCGGACTTTTTCTGCTGTTCGTCGGTGGGGTTGACAACCAGTTTGCCGTCAACCAGACCCATGAACACGCCGCCGATAGGGCCGTTCCACGGAATATCCGAGATGGACAGTGCGATGGACGCGCCTATCATGGCAGTGATCTCGGGAGAGCAGTCGGGGTCAACCGACATAACGGTGAGTGTGAGCGCCACATCGTTGCGCAGATCTTTGGGGAACAGCGGACGAATGGGGCGGTCGATTACGCGGGAAGCCAGCACAGCCTTTTCGGAAGGCTTGCCCTCACGCTTGAGATAGCCGCCGGGAATTTTGCCGGCCGCATACATTCTCTCCTCAAAGTCGACGGACAGCGGCAAGAAATCGATACCGTCACGCGGCTTGGCCGATGCGGTGGCACAGCACAGCACCACGGTGTCGCCGTAATGTATCATGACGGAGCCGTTTGCAAGGCCCGCGACCTTGCCGGTTTCGACCATGAGAGGTCTGCCGGCCAGAGTGTAGTTGAACACCTTGTAGTTTTTGAACTGCATAGGTGTACTGATGTTTTCTGACATTTGAATGTCCTCCGTTTTTTATTTTTATCTCACGGAGGTTTAGCACTTAAATACGCGTCGCGGCAGCACACGTCCGCGGCGGATATTTAACTGCTAATCCGGCGTGAGAAATTTGCTTTAACCAAATCAAAGCCATACAGTGTTTCGTGTATGGCTTTGACAAATATCCATCAGTTATGTCCATGGACACGATTTGAAATTAGTCGCCGAGGGTAACACAAAGGTCACGCATATGCACGAATTTGACCGTGCTATCGGCACGATCCCTCAGCGTGCGCGTATGCTTTTCTATCAGGCGCGGCCTGATATTCTCACATACGACCCGGAGAAACGGCGGGCACCTTGACCCGCCGTAGCTCCGTCAGGTTTTTGACTTACTTTCTGATCTGCAGCTTGTCGATGATAGCACGGTAGCGCTCGATGTCGGTCTTCATGAGGTAGCCGAGAAGATTTCTTCTGTGGCCGACCATTTTCTGAAGGCCGCGGCGGCTGTGGTTATCCATGCGATTGTTCTTCAGATGCTCGGTAAGGTTTTTGATGCGGTAGGTCAGAATTGCTATCTGAACCTCGGGAGAACCCGTGTCACCCTCGTGGATGGCATACTCGTCAATAATTGCCTGCTTTTCCTGTTTGGTCATGATTTTTTCACCTTTCAAAATATTGCACTGACACAGCGACCGGTCGGTGAAGTACCGCAATGCGGCTTATGTCCGGGGGCCGAGCCAATGTTATGCAACATACATTATAACACATACCGGCCGCTTTGTAAATAGCTTTATTGATTTTTTTGACGTATTTTTTGCCGCGTTTCAAACCAGCGGCGCACAACACCCCACAGGCTTGCCGCCCCGCATAGCGTCAGCATGGCACCGAACAGACGACGTAGCAGCGCCGCATCCAGCGTCGATGACAGCCAGCTGCCGAACAACGCTCCGGCTACGCCGAACGCAACTATAAGTCCGCACAGCCCGAGATAGATTTTCCGCTTTCGCAGGTGTATGGCCAGCGCCGCCCCGGACGAAAACAGGAAAAAGTAAAGATTAAGTCCCTGCGCTGCCAGCTGAGGCACGGTGTCGGCCATGGTAAGCCACACCACAAGCAGTCCCGCACTGCCGACACCCATGCCGGACAGCAGTGCAATTGCAAAGCCGGCGATTATATCGCCTATAACGCTCAGTATTGTTGCCGCCTCCCTATCTTATCAGCATTGTTATGCCGGAATAAATGATTATCGCCGAGAAAATCAGCTTTAGCCAGTCGGCGTTTATGCGGTCGAGTATAAGTGCTCCGCACAGCCCTCCCGCGATTGCCGGCAGTACAAGTATACCCAACTCCCGGCTGTCGGCCAACCCTCTCAGGCTGTAGTTGATAGCCGATACGGCCGACATCGGCAGCATGACGGCCAGTGCGTTGGCGTATATGTAGCGGGGCTCGGATTGCTTGCCGTGTAGCATGCGACCGAGTCCCCATACCGCGATTATTCCGCCTCCCGCACCGAGCAGTCCGTTTACACAGCCCGCGGCAAGGCCGGTTACTGCGGCCAGCATTATTGTTGTAACAGTTGACATGGTCATCTCCTTTTGTGAACAAAAAGTTAAAAATCGGCGTTTCGCTTGAAATGAGGTGGCAATAATGTTATAATGTAAAATAGTGTAATATACCTGCCGATGCTTTTTGAGACTTTAGTATTATCCGCAGCACCGGCCGTGATGATACGGACTTTTCATAAATTGCGGAGCTTCACACTCCTGAAAGGATAAGTAATGTCTGAGAAAAATAAAAAAAATCAGTTGCCTGCCGGTGATGAGCCCCGGGTGTTGCCGCGCGGTAAATCATCAGCAGATACGACGGATGCCGGGATATCCCGTGA
>URHI01000172.1 GCA_900547565.1 uncultured Eubacteriales bacterium
GCTCGCGTAAATGAATTAGGGACGTAGTAAACTTATAAAATACTACGTCCCTAATTATTATTTTACCATGTAAATTTCTTTTCAAAGTAAGCGTCAAGATCTTCTATTTTGATTCTCTCCTGCTCCATTGTATCACGGTCACGTACGGTGACGCAGTTATCCTCAACCGAGTCAAAGTCGTAAGTAACGCATATCGGAGTACCGATCTCATCCTGACGACGATATCTCTTACCGATAGAACCGGCGTCGTCGAAGTCTACATTGAAGTCCGCAGACAGGCTGTCGAATATTGCCATAGCCTTGTCGGACAGCTTTTTGGACAGCGGCAGTATAGCAGCCTTAACGGGCGCCAGGAACGGATGCAGGTGAAGCACCGTTCGTACATCGTTCTTGTCGGCATCGATCACCTGCTCATCGTAAGCGTCGCACAGTACGGCCAGCACACTACGCTCAACGCCCAGACTCGGCTCTATGACGTACGGAATGTAGCGCTCGTTGGTTTCGGGATCGAAGTAAGTCAGGTCCTTGCCGGACACGGTCTGGTGCTGCGTCAGGTCGTAATCCGTACGGTCGGCAACGCCCCACAGCTCGCCCCAGCCAAACGGGAACAAGAATTCAAAGTCGGTCGTAGCCTTGGAGTAGAAGCACAGCTCCTCGGGATCATGGTCACGCAGACGCAGGTTTTCGTCGCGCAGTCCGATAGAAAGCAGCCATTCGTGGCAGAATGTGCGCCAGTAATTGAACCACTCAAGGTCGGTTCCGGGCTTGCAGAAAAACTCAAGCTCCATCTGCTCGAACTCACGCACACGGAAAATAAAGTTACCAGGCGTGATCTCATTACGGAACGACTTACCTATCTGTCCGATACCGAACGGCAGCTTACGGCGTGTGGTACGCTGTACATTCACAAAGTTAGTGAATATACCCTGTGCAGTTTCGGGACGAAGGTAAATGGTGCTCTTGGCGTCCTCAGTGACTCCCTGGAACGTCTTGAACATCAGATTGAACTGACGTATATCCGTAAAGTTGTGCTTTCCGCAGGAAGGGCACGGAATATTGTGTTCCTCGACAAACGCCTTCATCTCGGACTGGCTGAAGGCATCAATAGGCTTTTCGAGAGTGAATCCGTTGCCGGCCACCCAATCCTCAATAAGCTTATCGGCACGGAAACGCTCGTGGCATTCACGGCAGTCCATAAGAGGGTCGGAGAAGCCGGACAGATGGCCTGAAGCCACCCATGTCTGCGGGTTCATTAAAATTGCGGCATCAAGACCTACGTTGTACTTGTTCTGCTGGACAAATTTTTTCCACCATGCGCGCTTGATGTTGTTCTTAAGCTCCACACCAAGCGGACCGTAGTCCCAGGAGTTGGCAAGGCCGCCGTATATCTCGGATCCGGGAAATATGAAACCCCGCGTCTTGCACAGCGCCGTAATTTTGTCCATTGTCTTTTGAGTATTATCCATTATTATATATTCCTTTCGTTGATTGCCGGTAAATATTACAAGTTATTATACAACACCCGGCACAATAATGCAAGCATTATTTTCCGGCAACGCTGATATTTCTCACCAGAACATCAGGGCAGGCGAAAACATTCAAACCGGCGGGAATACCGTAATCAACCTTGTTGCCTATGTCGGTTATGCCGTGCAGCAGCTCATAAAAGTTGCCGGCAATGGTAAACGACTTGACCGGACGTCCTTTTTTGCCGTTCTCTATCATAAATCCGGCGCTCTCAACCGAGAAATCTCCCGTGTTGGGATTGGCTCCGGCGTGAAGTCCTTTTATCTCTGTGACAAAAATGCCGTTGCCAACCTTACCGAACAATGCTTCACGGTCAAGCGTGCCCGGCTCAATACCGAGTCGGTAGGGACGTGTTCCGACGGTGTCCGCATAGCTGCCTTTAAATGCATTTCCGGTGCTGCTGCAACCTGCCTTGGTTGCCTCTGACAGATTGTACAGCAGTGTTTTAAGCACACCATTCTCTATGACATTTTTGGGATAAACAGCAACGCCTTCGGCGTCAAACGTGGTCTGAACAGGACAATTTGGGTCAAACGGATCATCACTTAGCGTAACACAGTCGGACGCAATTTTACTTCCTACCTTGTCGCCGAGCAGTGACAGCCCGAGCCGCACACTGTGTCCCGAAAACACAGACCAGAAGGTTGCCAGCAGGCTGTTCATCTGTTTGCCGCTGATGACAATGTCATATTCACCGCTGTCCACCTCTCCGGCCCCCAGCTTGCTCATGGCCTTGGTGTGTGCCTCGGCGCAGGTTTGAAGCAATGTTTCGGTATCGCAGCCGAGCCTGAAATCGATGGCCGACTCGTGCTCGCCGTCCCGGTTAACCACAACGTAGCTGTAGCCACCGGTAAAGCTGGCCCTGTTGGACAGCTCCAGCCCGCCTGAATTGCACAGCACGGTTTCAATTTCATATGCCTCGGCTCCCGACTGCGTTCCGTCTGCGACATACTCACTCTGAGCATAGCTGCCACGCTGAATTGCCAATGCCGTCTGTTTGAGCGTTTCGGCATCCGGCAACGACTTATAGTCGCATGTTTTATGACCGTACTCCGGCGAGCCTGAGAATATGACTTC
>URHI01000173.1 GCA_900547565.1 uncultured Eubacteriales bacterium
TGTGGTGTCAGCCGGCGCGGACGTTGTGGTGTCAGCCGGCGCGGACGTTGTGGTGTCAGAGGGCGCAGCCGTTGTAGTGTCGGCAGGAGTTGTGTCCGCAGGAGTTGTGTCCGCAGGTGCGGTGGTGGTATCATCAGGAACGTCGGTGTCTTCAATTTCAATTATTTCGGCACCTGCCTGGAGATAGAGCGACACGGCACCGCAGTTGGCGAGGTTTTTGGAGAGGCCTTCGGTCGCGTTGTTGGAGAAAACATACGCATCGCGCTTGGCGTCATTGTCCATAACGTCGTTTATCTGAAGTGCAAACCCGAGCAGAGTATCGGTGCGGCTTGTGAGGTTAGCCGCAAGGACCTCTGCATAGGCGGGATTGAAGTCTATCTGCATCTCAAAGCTGTAGTCTCCCGAGGTCTGATCCTTGTAGTCACCGACATAATTCAGCGAACCGAACATCTGGTTTAGCACGGTAAGCCCGCCCCAGGATGCGTTACGGGCAGGCTCCTCCTCAATGGTACAGCCGGGGTGATAGCGGAACTGTCCGCTGCTCTCGACCGAGCGGTCGGAATAGTCCTTGTCAATTGAAAAGGCGGGATCACAAATGATGTATACGTCGCAGTTGTCCATTTTTGTGGCTGAAGCATTTGATGCGCCGGGATCAGAACGGGTGGGATCGGTCACCTCGCAGAATATGTACAGTGACTTCTGGTTCCACACGAGGCGGTACTTGGCCGTGGCGAACTGACCTTCTTTTACGGTTGCCGAACCGGTGAAAATGCCGTTTTCGGCATACATTTCATCGGAAAGCAGATAAATTTCATCCATTTTGCCGTCGAGCACGGGCGCACCGTATGCCGCCTGATAGACCACGTTGCGGTCAATGTCTGCGGCGCCTGCGCACAGCGTGAAAAGTGCTGCCATCATTACCAGCACAACTATAGCGGAAATTAATCTCTTCATAAGCTATGTGTCCTTTCCTTATTTAACCTTTTTTTCGTAAGCTTCTATAACGGATTCTATCACCTTGGTGTTTTTGCTGACATTGGATTTCCATATAGACTTGACCGAGCCGCCCATGTTCATATCCATGGCGTTGCGCAGCACGGTGTCAAGCGTAAAGCCGACCTGAACAAGCGGCTGCACGAGATCCATATATACATTCGAGTAGATTATATCAAGCATTTTGGTGCTTTCAGCGTCGCGCGCGATGATACCGTCAAACAGCACATCAAAGTATGCCGGACGCAGTATGTTACCCGAAACCTCGCACATTTTTTCGATAACGCAGGCAATGGTGTCGGTATCGGTCGTTATAACGGGCACCGAAATAAGCGAGGTCTTGGTGTGCAGGTAGGAAATGTACTGCTCCTGCTCCTCGTCGAGCTTGGGCAACGGGAGAATACCGAAGTCAAACTCTGCGTCGCGCAGACCGTCAGAGCTTACCATGAGCTGTACCCAGAACAATCCGCGGCCCTCACGGAACGTCTGAGTTGTCGAGCCCAGCTTATCGTACTTGGCCTTATACCAGCAATCGGGACCGTTTACCGTGTCGATAAGCGACTTGAGCGCGTTGTACTGCGGCTCATCCAGCTCGCCGAGCTGCGGATTGCCGTTGGCATCACGCGTCAGCAGCTTGTAACCGAGGCCGTAGAAGTAGGGCTGGTAGTACCAGTTGGCCGCGATCAGCATAAACTGGTCGCCTGCGTCGGTGACACCGTTGGCATTGAGGTCAGTGGTAACGCTTTTGCCCATGGTCATATGCTTTTCGTATGTCCACTTGCCGTCCTCAACCAGCTTGTAGCAGTTTTCAAGATTATACTGCTCTGCCAGCGACTTGTTGAAAAAGATAACTGCGGTGGAGGTATAGGACGCGGTGCACATATCGCCGACGGCAAATGTGTTTTTGCCGCTGATCGCCGTGTCCTTCATGGTCTCGGTGTACCACCAAGGATTTTCAAAGTCAAGGTAGGGCATCTGGTTCAGGTCATAAACCATGCCGCCGACCGAATAGTACATGGTGTTTCCGCCGTAGTCCATTATGAAATCGCACAGCTTGACGTCGGATTTTATGGCCGTTTCGACGCGCTGACGGCGCTCTGCATTGTTGGACGAAGCCACAACGGACTTGAGTCTGATGTTCAGGCTTTCCTCAATGTACAGGTTGCGCTCATAAAGCGCGTTGTTGATAACCTCGGAGGACACCTCAGGGGCGTTTATTTCATAATAGATAGAGGTTCCGGAAAGCAGCTCACGCTCAAGAACGGTGACCGTTCTGTTTCCGAAATCAAAGGTTTCCTCGGCTGTTGTGGTGTCGGTGCCGGGTGAGGGCTGTGTGCCGCCTGCCGGCGTAGTCGTCCCGGTCTGCTCATCTCCCTTGTCGGAGCAGGCCGCAAACGGTACGAGCACCGTCAGAAGCAGCAGCACAAGGCAGGTAAATCTTATGGTTTTTTTCATGCTAATCTCCATTCTGCCGCTGTGCGGCAGCGCAAATATTAATCAGTGAATTTTGCCTCGGCAAAATTCGTGCGTGAAAAAGTGTATTTCACTT
>URHI01000174.1 GCA_900547565.1 uncultured Eubacteriales bacterium
TTGCCGCCGTATTTTGATCCGGCACCGTCCTGCGCGTGCGGTATGAGTCCCAACACCGACATGCCAAGATATTTCTCTATATCGTCAGGTGTGGAGACCTTGTCATCAAGCATGAAAATAATCAAATACACAATATACACCAGCACGGCTGCACCCAACGCACCTACATAGCAACTTGTACCTATCATTGTGTTGGCAGGAGTTTGGGGGAATGTCCCCTGGTCGACCTGATTGACCTGATTGATACCCATTATTTCGACTATACTCTCACTGCCCACCTCACACAGCTTGTCAACTATTATCTTGGCATCGGAGGGAGTAGGTGCCGTGACCGAAATTTCAAGATAACGCGTATTGGAGGGATTGTTTATGGTTATCATGTTGCAAAGCTGTTCATACGGTATTTCCATACCCAGTTCCTCGATCACCACGTCAAGCACTCTGTGACTTTTAAGCAGCAGTGTACAGTCATTCACTGTATTCAGCGCCAGGCTGAAATCAGAGCTTGTAGGCGTTTGAGCCTGATCATCGTCGGACTGGCGGATAATATATACAGTAGCGGTGGATTTATAAACCGCTGAGTATGTGAACACAGAATAACCGGCAAGTATCGCAAATACCAGTAGCCCGATAAGAACAATCTGCCATATGTGTGTGATAAATATTTCCCACAAGTCAGCAATAGAAATGCTACCTTTGGTTTCGTTTTGTTCCATCATTTAACCTCTCTCAGATTAATAGCGATAATTTTTGCAGGGTTGTCGCACATTAGTGCACGGGTATATTCCGTGCCAAACATGCCGGTAAGAATTTGCTCACACTCGTCAAGGCGCGGGTGTCTGAACACTGTATCGTGGGCGTCGCCCGCCAGGATATCGGGAAGAAATCTCCGCAGCAGCTTTACGGTCTTGCGCTGAATACCTCGCCCCCAGCCTCCGCACAAAGAGGTCGAATTTATCTGAATCAGCACTCCCATATCCTTGAGCCGCTCCAACTCACGGAATGGCGGCTTTACGGCGCCGTAGCGCTCAACATGAGCAAACACGGGAATATATCCGCTGCTGAGCAGATCCTTGAGTGCCCTCTCCATCTCATACATAGATGTACCGAAATCGAACTCCACCAGCACATAGCGTGAACCGCCCAGCGTCCGGCAGCTTTTTTCATTCAGGCGGTCTGTACAGCCGAAATGATAAAACAGCTCGTTGCCAAGCGACAGGTACATATCGGGATATTTTTCGTGTGCATAGGCGCACAGCTTTTCGTATGCTCTCTCTCCGCGCTCGCGGTTATCACCAAAGCGCATGGGATTGAAATGCGGAGTCAGACAAATGCTGCGAGTCCCGCTCGCATATGCAGCATCCAGCATAGCAAACATTTCCTCATCTGTCCGTGCACCGTCATCGGTTCCGGACAGCATATGGCAATGAATATCGGTATAATGTAACATAATTATACCTCCCGTTTCCGGCCATACTCTTTCAGACAAACGCCGGCAACAAAACTCCGGTATCACACCGCCGACCGCAAATCACCTCTGCATATTGACGATGCCATTATTTTAATTATAACACCGGTGATTATCCGTGTCAACAGAAATAACAATATTTTTGCAACTGAGTAATATCATATTTCCCGAATGCACACATTATTTTGCCGTTTCAGGCTTTATGCTTACATCGACTTCATTGTATGTAGGTACAAGCTCATGTATATAGCGGCGTATATCCGCATGGTCATCGGCCATGACGCCGTGAAGCTCATCGAGCAGCTCAAACAGTCGGGTCTCGTCAATGTCTATTGGCTTGCCGATAAATATCAGCTTGTTGTCAGTTGCCGTGAGTCCTTCCTCTGACATGAGCATTTCCTCATACATCTTTTCACCCGGACGCAGGCCCGTATACTCGATTTTTATATCAATGTTAGGTCTGTAGCCCGACAGACGTATAAGGTTTTCGGCAAGCGTTGCTATCTTGACCGGCTTTCCCATATCCAGCACAAATATCTCGCCTCCACGGGCATCAACTCCTGCCTCAAGCACCAGTGACACCGCCTCAGGGATAGTCATAAAATAACGGATAATGTTTTTGTCAGTTACCGTGACCGGACCGCCCTCGGCTATCTGACGCTTGAACAACGGTATCACACTGCCGTTGGAGCCGAGCACGTTTCCGAAGCGGACTGCCGCAAATTCCGTCTTGGACCGGCGGGCATAGGTCTGAATTATCATCTCGCATATACGCTTTGTCGCGCCCATTACATTGGTAGGGTTGACCGCCTTGTCTGTTGAGATCATAATAAAGCGCTTGACACCGTACTTGTCCGCCGTGCGCACAACATTGAGCGTGCCGAACACATTGTTTTCTATCGCCTCACAGCCGTTATGCTCCATCAGCGGCACGTGTTTATGCGCCGCCGCATGAATCACAATCTGCGGACGGTACCGCTCAAACACGCGCTCCAGCGCCGGACGGTTGCA
>URHI01000175.1 GCA_900547565.1 uncultured Eubacteriales bacterium
AAAGTTTGTTCTTCATCGTCCTGTAAGACGATATCCCTGTAAATAATATATTCTTCACCGTCCTGTCAGACAATATTTCCGTATAAAACAATTTCTCCACCATCTTATAAACTCTATCCCCACACCGAAAAATAAAATTTAAACACCCTAAAAACTCATTAAAATACACAAGGAGCCATACCTTGAAAAAACTGCTCTCATTAACACTGATCATGTTAATAATCCTCCCATTCACCGCTTGCAGCAGCGCACCTTCTGTCGATGAAATATTGCCGAGACTGCGCGAGTTGGTGGAGGAATCGTACCAAATCAATGAAATATTTTTCGGCAAGGGCCTGCCGACCTATCCGCGCGTCGAAAAGCTCACCGATAAACCGTTCTCATATGACAGTACAAACGACATTTATTACCTCATGTTTGAGGACGAAAAATTGGGCGATATGTGCATGTACTATGATAAGGAATCGTCCGGTTACCGCTTTCTCAGAATATTACCCGACGACGGAAACGACGTCAACGGAGATTTGGTGTATACCGATGAAGAGGGCCGCCGTTATTTTCGCGTCGACTATACCGAGCCCGAGGTTGAATACGTTTATACCGACGATGACGCACCTGATTATAACGTCGTCAGAGTCGATTGCGGCTTTGCTTCTATAGATGACCTTAAGAACGCCGCAAAAAAGGTATATACCGCCGACTTTCTTGAGCAGATCTTTCAGGGCGCGTTTGACGGTGTCGCGTATGCCGAGGAAGGCTATTCCGGCGTGCGGTCGGCACGGTTTATTGAGCAGGATATGCTGCTCCGCCAATATGCCGAGCTTGACGAACGCATGACGGCACGGCGCATTTATGACTTTGATACCGTAAAGATCATTCGCCCGTCAAATCAGACGAGAATAAATCTGCGGGTAGATACACACCTTGAGGGCGAAAGCAAAATACTCAATGTCCGCCTGACGCTTATCAAGGCAGAGGACGGCAAGTGGTACCTCGATACCCCCACCTACTGATATGCTGTTGGTATTTTTTGCGCTGGCCATAATGGTGTTTGTGATCTACCGTCTTATGATATCTGACGGAGACTCAAGCCGGCAACAAGAGGCGACGGGCGATAATGGTGAGAACAGTGGGACCGATCAGGCTGTTGCGGCAGACGAAACAGCCGATATGTCCGATACGACTGACACAGAAGATACTGTTGACGCGGTCGAGAGTGACTTTCATCCGATTGAAGCAGCCGTGTCAGTTGATATAGTCAGCCACGCAGAACCGCAAATGCCGCAGAAATTACCCGTGGCAGAGGATGACAAGCCTGACATAATACCGATCTTGGCAGTCGCGGCGACAGGTGCAGCACTTATTGTCAGTTTACTCATACCGCATCGAAAAAAACGCAAATAACCTTATATATCAATAAAACACATGGAGTTTAACTATGGAAAACATTCCTGAAATATTTGGCAGCATGGTATTTTCCGAGGACGTCATGCGAGATCGCCTGCCCGCCGACGTTTTCGCGTCGCTGACGCAGACAATAGCCGACGGTAAAACAATAGACCCGTCAATAGCCGACTGTGTCGCTGAGGCTATGAAAAAATGGGCCATCGAAAAGGGAGCAACGCATTATACGCATTGGTTTCAGCCTCTGACCGGTGTCACTGCCGAAAAGCATGAGGCGTTCATCTCTCCGACCGGAAACTGCCGGGTGCTGATGGAGTTTTCTGGCAAGGAGCTGATACGCGGTGAAACGGATTCGTCGTCCTTCCCGACAGGCGGCCTGCGTGCGACGTTTGAAGCACGCGGCTATACGGCGTGGGATCCGGCCTCATATGCCTTTGTCAAGGACGGCTCGCTGTTCATTCCCACGGCATTCTGCTCCTACTACGGCGACGCGCTTGACACTAAAACTCCACTTCTGCGGTCGCTTGATGCGCTGTCGGCACAGGGACTGCGCATACTTCGCCTGTTCGGAGACACGACAACTACCCGCGTTACGGCCGAAATCGGCGCAGAGCAGGAGTATTTTCTCATAGATAAAAAGATGTTTGAGCGCCGCAAGGACCTGTTTTATACCGGCAGGACACTGTTCGGAGCACGCGCTCCCAAGGGTCAGGAGCTTGATGACCACTATTTCGGCGCCATAAAGCCGCGCGTACGCGAGTTTATGCAGGAGCTGGATGTTGAGCTGTGGAAGCTGGGCATAAACGCCAAAACACGTCACAATGAGGCGGCGCCGCCACAGCACGAGCTGGCGCCTGTCTATACCACAACCAATCTCGGCGTTGACCACAACCTGCTTATTATGGAGCTTATGAAAAAGATCGCCGACCGACACGGCCTGACATGTCTGTTGCACGAAAAGCCGTTCGAGGGTGTAAACGGCTCGGGCAAGCACAACAACTGGTCTATATCGGCGGGTGGCAAAAGCCTGTTCAACCCAGGCAAGACCCCTGCCGAGAACGGA
>URHI01000176.1 GCA_900547565.1 uncultured Eubacteriales bacterium
GTCAGTGAATTTTGCATAGCCCGTTACATCGTTAATTTCAATCCACCGTGCGCTGTTTCTTCTGACAATTGTAATTACGAGCGCTGCACCTATTATTACTGTTATGACACAAATCCATAACAACGGATTTTTCATATGCCTCTCCCGGTTATCCTGAAAAGGTTGAATACTGTTTCGAATGGGGCTCGGTCAATCCAGATGAAACGCCCCATCGGGGTCGTAGGCGGTCGCGCCGATGATTTCGATTCCGTAATGCTCGTATAACCTGCCATTGCCGTCCATATCGATCCAGCGTGCGTCAAGTTCTGTCTCATCCAGCAGACAGCGTCCCACGCAGGCAGGGTCATTGAAGAAAAACCGGTATCCGCTTTTCAGCCGTCTGTAGCCGACACAGATCACCCAGTGCCCTTCCGTAAGATAGGTTTCCGCATCGGAGGGGTCGCCAGTGTTGTAGCTTCCGTCGTCAGCCAACGACCACGCCTGCATACACATCAGCATCGGATGGTGAGAGTCAAGCGCAGCAACCAGCTCCGAAACGGTCATATGTTCCTTTGCGGCGGCGGTCACTCCGTTTTCGGCAAAAAAAACGGGTGATGTTCTCCGGCGGCGTGCCTGCCTCCTCGGTCGTCCCCGGCGCTTCTTCATAGGCTGGGAGGGTGAGGTCACCCTCATATGGGAAAAGCCAGTTCATCAGCATCTGCACACACGTCGTTCCGCAGGTATATCCGCCGTACTGCCTCAGCGCAGGAATTTCGAGCAGCACGTCCGCCCTCGCAACGGTATCGTCGTATGGACTCTGCACCTGTGTTTGCGAAGCACAGGCGAACAGCGCCGCCGCAATGACCGGCGCCCAAAGAAGTGTCAGTGCTTTCTTCATTGTGTCCCCGTCGTTTCGTTCGTCGTCAGTCCGTAGTGCGTGATATCGCTCCAGTGTCTTCGTATGACAATGTCGGCGGTTAGGTCGGTGTTGTTGTAGGCTATTGACCATTGCGTGTTGCTCGTGATGCTTTCGGGATTTGGCTCCTGCGAGGCTGCTATCAGAGCCGCCCATACGGTATCGTCGGTATAATTTCCGCTTTGCTGTTCAAATACGTCTAATACGGCATCATAACGTTCTCTGCCGTGACCGTAAATACCGTTTCTCTGATCCGGCAGCACCTTTTCTTTGTATAAGCCGTAAAAGTTTGTTATGGCGTTTATCGGTACTGCGACAAGCTCCCGCGCTTCGCTCTCACAGTCGTATTCTATCACTCTGCCGTCGCCTGTGGCATCGGTGATATAGAAATGATAGTCCCTGCCGCTCGAAGCAAACATATCGTATTGTCTGAGAAGCTCAACCGCCTCCTGCGTGGTTGCCGCCCTATCTAGCACCAAGCGGATTGCAAGGGTGGTCGTGATGACGGGCTTCCCCGTATCCTGATGTACAGGCTCACTGTCAAGCGTCAGGACAGCAATGGATACGCCCTTTTCATTCATTCCGTCAAGGCAGATGAACGGAGCTGTCAGGGTTGCGAGCCTTTTTTTCATGCTTTCTTCAGGGACATTTGCCGAAATATTATCGAGCGCCGCGAAAGCGACCGATTTATAGCCGTCCGTTGGAGTGCAATAAACAAGCATTGCCGAGGTGTCGTTCTTGAAATCGTAGTTGCGCCCCATATGTACATCGCCGACGGTATCGGTCAGCGTAAACGCCGTGCAGCCGAAGTCGGGCACCTTGATACTAACGGGGAGCATCGGCAGCGCCTCGCTCAGAATGGCATCGATCATCGTCTGATTATCGGTAATGCCGTAATTTATTACGTCATCAAGGCTGTAATTGTATTTTACATCCATTCGGTAAAGGTTGTACCTGTCGTCATAATTGGTCAGCTTCTCTATGCTGCCAACTGTTTGAAAACGGGTAAAATACACGCCCGTAAACACAAGCACGACAGCGAGTAAAACGGCAATAACCGCGCCCAATGAGATCAGTGTGATTTTAAGCGGCTTTTTCATCGTATTCTTTCCTTTCCGCCGTCTCCGGCAGGGTGTCCGGCTTGGTATATTTTATCTGTTGTACTTCTTCTTTTTTCTTGCGAGCGCTGCCGCCGACGCTGTTTTCGCCGCCGCAGATACAGCATGCAAAGCCAAAGCCTGTGTCGTAAGGCAGATACATGGAGTTACATCCAATCGTTGCAGATAGATGTTTTCCCATCTTCATAAATAGTATACCATAGCCAAAAGGCAGTGTCAACGTCTTGACCTCACATTTTTGGGATATTTTCTTGTAAATGTGGCATCAGAACCGCGATAAATTCTCTCTTTACAAGAGGGGGAGCAATCGCAGAAATCAAATAGTGCCATCCATCAGCCGCAGATATTTCTGCGGTTTTTCACGCCCATTTTTCAAAAAAGTTATCCGCAATCTTTGGCAAAATGCGGTTCCCGTCGTTGTAGGTAGTAGAGGGGGATATACGCAGCTTTACG
>URHI01000177.1 GCA_900547565.1 uncultured Eubacteriales bacterium
ACCAGCCATATCATGACCGGGATCAGCGCCAGCCTTATTACGCTGAGCAGATTCGGTAGTGTCTGCCATCTGTGATTCGGGAATCCGGCAGCCCCGGCACCGCGCACACACTCAGTCCCGGTTTTCTTCTGATTCATCTGGCTCAACATAAATCACATCAGGCTGCTGATTCTTAAATATTCTGACAGCCACAATAACTGTAATAAGGTTCAGTATACCTTCCAGCACAAGCGAAATACCGACCAGCACCATAAGCACAGGAGCGCTCTCGACCGGACGGAACATAAGCACCAGCGCGCCGACGGCGGCCAATATACCGCACACTGCGATAAGCCACCAGGTGCGTATTCCGAAACGCTTGGCCTCAACCGACGTCTGGACACGGAAAAGGCCGTCGATCAGTATGGACACGCCAAGCGCGATGCAGATGAAATTCGCCAGCGAACCGGGATGGACCAGCATGGTGATGCCCAGCACTATCATGAGTATGCCGAACACCAGGTCGTATTGGAAGGCCAGGCGGTAAAGATCTTTTGAAAAAAAGCCCACCAGCTTGATGACACCGAAAACAATAAACAGTATACCGCAGACAGTTTCGAGCACCGAAACCGAAATTTCCGGAAAAATGATAAGCGCAAGACCGAGCAGCACCATAAGCGCGGAAACCGCGATATAGCCTATTTTGGCAGTACGCATTGGAGCAGTTGAACGCATTTTTTGAAATTCCTTTCGTTGTTTGTCGGCGTAATTATATCAGATGAGCGCACATTTGCCAACAGTCAAAAACATCTTTATGCCCGAAAAACGTACACCGGGACATCAATTGTCCAAAAAACACACACCGGGGCACTATTTGTCTGTTTCCGTGCTTCCCACCGACTCAATAGCGGAGTGTATCAGCTGCTTAAGACGTGCAAACTCATCAATAAACCCGTCATCTATACCGCTGCGGACCCAATCCATGTACATGCCGAAGCAGAAATTTCTGAGAAAACGTGCCAATATGCGTCGGTCGCGCTCGTCAATGTTACGCTGAGATGAAAGCGTTCGCATATACTCGGTCACGGTGTAGTCACATATGCGCATGAGATAGTCCTCAAACACATCGCGGCTGAGCGAATTGTAAATGTGATACAACGCCTTGCGATTTTCGCGGATATGCCGCATAACGACATCCAGACATTCGTCGAAAGACTCTGCCGACCTATGATCGTGTATCAGCTTGTCTGCCTGCTCAACGGCTATAGATTCAAGCAGTGCCGGAATGTCCTGAAAATGATAATAAAATGTGTTGCGGTTGATGCCGCACTCATCGACTATGCTCTTGACGCTTATCTGATTGAGCGGCTTTTCGCTCAGCAACTTGATAAACGTATCCTGTATGGCCATTTTTGTGAAGTTTGGCATAAAACCGCCTCCGTATGTCAATATCACTTATATTTTAACACATTACAAGCGGCTTTGCAACACTTTTCAGACGGTGTCACAGTCCCCAGCGTCCGGCAAACTCGGCCACACGCCGGCGGAACAGCAGGTCGTTTTCATGCAGTCCACGAAGGTAGCGGTGGGCAGTCAGGCGGTCATCGTAGCGCTGTATGACGCTGACCGCGATATTTGAGCAGTGCGCCGAGATACGTTGAGCATCAATCAGCATACCATCGTATACTGCGGCAGCCTCAGCCGTGCAAACACCGCTCTGCAGGCGCTGGATGTGGTGCTCGCGCAACTCCTCGCACAGCCCGTCAATGACCTCGGACAGCGGCTCTACCTGCCCGGCGTCACCCAGCGGACATGGCGTGCCGCCTGATCTTTCTCCGCCTCCGACATCACTCTCCGGGGCGGGCGTATCGCTCACTTCCCCGCTCTGCCCGGCTTCAAACAACAGCTCGTGCCCGCCCATGACTGCACGCGAGGTAATATCCAACAGCTCTTCAAGCCCTGCCATAAGCCGCCCGAACTCATACTCCGCCTCGGATGACAGCCCCGGCGTGTCCTTCAGACGCAACGCCGCCTCTGCCAATGATTCGGCATGGTCGCCTATACGCTCAACATCTCCTATAGCGTACATCAGCTTGGTCAGTTCGGCAGTGTCACGTTCTCCCAGAGGCGTCGATGACAGCTTGATCATATACGAGCCAAGGTCGTCCTCATATGAGTCTATGAGCTTCTCGTTGTCAGTCACCCTGGCACGCCGGCGCTCATCGGAAGCCACGATCTGCTCTGCCGCCAGGCTGAAGTTTTCCTTTGCCAATCCAAGCATGCGTCCAAAAGCCTGACGGCACATCTCAAGCGCCGTTGCCGGAACCCGGAGAAAACGCGGGTCAAGCAGACTGTAAGTCGGCTCTTCACGCCGCTCTTTACCTTCACGGCCGCGCGCAACGGTAACCTCTGCCAAACGCTGCAATCCGTGCGCAAAGGGGTAAAGAATTATTACTGACAGCACGTTGAACACGGTGTGTA
>URHI01000178.1 GCA_900547565.1 uncultured Eubacteriales bacterium
TCAAGCTGTCCGGCGTCGAGCTTTATAAGATTCGGCGTGATGAAATAGCAGGCGGCACCGGCGCGGCGTGCCAGATCCATAACGCGGGCGGCAAGCGCTTGCATGGAGTTGACCGAGGTGTCGACGTCAAACAGGCGTGCGGCATACTCATACAGCTTTTCGATTATCCGGGAGCCTGCAAAGTAGTCGTCCAGCGTTGCGAGCAGTGTATCGGGAGAGCAAAGCATGTCGGCCTCGTGGGCTTTGAAGCTGCCTATCAGCTGTTCTACCTTTGCGAAGTCAGCTTCAAAAGCGGCTGAGTCGGGATAAATGGTGGAAAAGTCCCATTTGTACTTTTCGGGGATCTCTGCGCGTATAGTAGTCATTCTTTGTCCTTTCAGCCACGTTATGCGCGGCGGGTATTATATCAATTTGTATTATATCATATCCCGCTTCAAATTACAATCGTTTTTCATAACATACAGGCACACAAAACTTTTACTGAGTGGTTGATTTATGTGCCGGGTCATGATATAATTTATTATAATAACTTTTATGAAGGAGACTACACAAATGAAAAAATGTCAGTCGTCTCTCACTGTCGCAGTATTATGCCTTGCCATGCTGCTGGCATCATGCAGCTCGACACTTCCCGGCGGAGACAATACAACGTCAAGTAGTATACCCGGCACCACACCTCCCGACACAACAACACCTTCCCCGGAAACAACAACTCCTGCACCCGATACAACAACGTCTGCTTCTGTCACCACTCCCGACACAACGACTGACGCGCCCACGACCGACCCGACCGCTCCGCGCAGCATACGCATACTGGCTATAGGCAACAGCTTTTCCACCGACTGTATGCAGTACCTTTATGACATAATGAAAAGCGGCGGTGTGGAGCAAATAATACTCGGCAATCTGTATTACGGCGGTTGCAGTCTGGCACAGCACCTTGATTTCGCCAAAAACAACAAGGCGGTCTATACATATTACAAAAACACCGCCGGCAACTGGAGCTCCACTGCCAATTACCGGCTGGCTGACGCCGTAGCCGACGAAAACTGGGACTATATCAGCTTTCAGCAGACCTCCAAGACCTGCGGTCTGGCATCAAGCTACGGAAAAACGCTGACCTCCCTGCTCGATCTGGTGGAAAAGCTGGCCCCCAACGCCCGCTTTATATGGAACATGACCTGGGCTTATCAGCAGGACAGCACGCACAGCTCTTTCCCGAACTATCAGAACAGTCAGAGCAAAATGTATGAAATGATACTCAACTGTGTTGACGAGTGCATAAAGCCCGAAACGCGGTTTGTCAACATCATTCCCTGCATGACCTCAATTCAGAATGCGCGCACCTCTTTCCTCGGCGATACGCTGACGCGTGACGGCTACCATCTTGATTATTACATCGGCCGGTATATCGCCGGACTTACCTGGTTCTGCTCGCTGACCGGACTGTCGCCTGACGCCGTGTCATACAATCCATCAACTGCTATGATCTCAGATGATATGCTGGCCGTTGCACGCGAGGCGGTTGCCGCCGCGATAAAGGAGCCGGGGCGTGTAACGCAGTCAACTATCACACAGGGCCAGCGCGGAAGCGGCGTGCCGTCGCACGACCCGACTGTGGTGCTCAATCCCTCCGACTCCTATGAAGCTGACAGCACGCTTGCAGCCGCAAGCGGTATCGATCTTTCGAAATACCGGCTTTACGTTTGGGATTACGCCGAAAACAGCTATTGGTACTGCACTAAAAACACCGGTATGACAAAACCGTCCTCCAGCGCTGCTACATACCATCAGAATGTCTGTACCGCAACTAAGATCAGCATCGCCGACATTCCGGCCGGATCGGTATTCTTCTGCGACGAGGACTGGCAGTACCGGTTTGAGATTTTCCCGGAGGAAAATAAGACGTATCCGGGTACGCGGCCCGCTATGAGCACATCGCGTATGTTTGTGCTTACAAACGAATTCCTTGACGGCTGCAAATACATTGCGTGGAACGTAGCAAGCAATCCGAAAAGTGATATTTCGGCTGTTTACGCGCAGGCTGCCTGCCACGTTCGCGTATATGTTCCGGTTTCGTAATCGATGTTTTAAAATAATTGCTTTTGGTTGTATGCGATTAGCTATCTGAATTCTTAGATGCTTGCTATGACTTATTACAAAAATATCCCCAAAGACAAAGTCTTTGGGGATATTTTTGTGCTGACACCCGGCGCGGGGTGCCGGCACCGCCGGCTGGTGCGGGTAACAGGGGTCGAACCTGCACGGTTTCCCACTGGATCCTAAATCCAGCGCGTCTGCCAATTCCGCCATACCCGCGAATGAAGTGAGCGTGGTATGGCGG
>URHI01000179.1 GCA_900547565.1 uncultured Eubacteriales bacterium
AACCTCGTAGCATTTTTTGCTCTCCACCGTGGGGCTGTCGTAGTCCACATAGTTGAACTGAATTTGCACGACCTCAATCTGCGGATATTGAAACAGTATCTCGTCCAGTACCTCCGCCGTATCATGGAATGAGATGCCGAAATGCTTGATCTTTCCCTCTGCCTTCAGCCTGAGTGCCTGCTCATATGCACGGCAGCGCTTGTACTTTTCAAAACGGCTTTTGTTCTGCGCATGCATAAGGTAAAAATCAAAATAATCAACTCCGCAGGCCGCAAGCTGGCTGTTGAAAAACGGTCGGATCTCATCCTCTGTATTGAAAAACGAAGATGTCAGTTTATCGGTGAGAATAAATTTCTCTCTCGGATAGCGTTTTGATACCGCTTCTCTTATGGCAGTTTCGCTTTTGCCCCCGATATAGACGTGTGCGGTATCAAAGTAGTTGAAGCCTTGATCCATGAACATATCGACCATTTGAGAAAACTCCTGCATGTTCACCTCTCCGTCCTTCATGGGAAGCCGCATACAGCCAAAGCCGAAATTCTTTTTTACGTTTTCAAAATAACTCATGAATAATTTCCCCTTAATTAATTTTATTACCGCGCTATCTTTATTTATAAAAAGCAACAATAAGGCTTTGGTGGCGAATATCGGCACTGTGTCGCCGGTGTCAGGCAATATAAACTATTGCATTATTTCAATGCTTTTCCAGCGTCAAACGCCTGTCCTGCCACCTCTCCGAGCGCAACATATGTGTTGTTGAACGGGTCAAATGTAATCGGACGCACTTTGGTAATGTCAACTTTACCGTTTTTGTCAAGCATGCGCTCGTCCACGCTTATGTTGACAATTTCTCCTATCAAACGGCAGGTTTCGAAATCATAGCTTTTCAGACGGCACTCGAGGGCAATGCCAAGCTCTGCAATCAGCGGAGCATCTACAAATTCGGATCTGACATCATGAAACCCTGCTCTGGCAAACTTATCCGGTACGGAATTGCCGGAGACAATGCCGACATAGTCGCAAGCGGCCATATTGGGTACATCTGCCATGCTGACGGTGAAAGCCTTTTTTGTCAATATGTTTTTGGTGGTTTTATGCCCGGCGCTGATGCATATTGATAGCTCGTTTTCTTCACTGATACCGCCCCATGCGGCGTTCATGGCGTTGGGGGTTCCGTCATCATTGTATGTAGCTATGATGAATACGGGCTGCGGATAGGAATAGGGCTTTGCTCCGAAATTCTTTCTCATAAGTTCTTTCTCCTTGTACAACAAGACTTTTGGCTTGCTTAATGTAAGTTTTACGGTATCAATACCGAACAATTATGTATTTATCGATTTACGTGATTTTTAACGGCGGTATCCGAAAGCGGCTCATGTCGTTATGCTCGAGCGTGAGCAGGGCGAGCTTGTTGCTCATGCCACCGCCGTATCCGATCAGATTGCCGTTGACACCGACAACGCGGTGGCACGGAATGATAATACATATCGGGTTACGGCCGACTGCGCCGCCCACTGCCTGGGCCGACATTTTTATAATGCCTCGTTCTGCAGCAATGCGTTTAGCAATGTCGCCGTAGGTCACGGTTGCGCCGTATGGGATGCGACACATTGTATCGGTGACTGCCTGCCTGAACGGTGTCAAACCTTCTATGTGTAAGGGAGGTGTAAAATCCGGGATACCTCCGCTGAAATACATGTCCAGCCAATCGTGCGTGCAGTCAAATATTTCAAGACGCTTAGCGGTAAAGCCGGTGGTATGGCACTGATGCTCAAAGCACAGTGCGGTCAGTAGCTCACCGTCACTGCTCATTATCAGGTCGTCAAAACCGTCCGGCGTTTTGTATAGCTGTTTGTATATCATATATGTACCTCGCTGATATATAATATATCATAAAATATGCTAAAAATCAATATCTGCGCCCGATATATAAGAGTTTTATTTTGTTTGTATGGCAACGGCAGGTCTGAAATCAGTACATTCCTATACAAATCAAAAAGCGGCATCGGAATGCCGCTTTTTGATTTGTAAGAATGTTTGTACGGCAAAACCGCACACACCCTTGTTCGATAATAATGCTGGTGGAGGCGAGACAGTAAAAAACGAACATCCCCTTGTGGGATAAGGAAACAAGTCTGCACTTGCTTCACCGATATTTGGCTGCCCGGCCTTCCGGGTTGGTGGAGATAACGGGGTTCGAACCCGAGACCTCTGCGTTGCGAACGCAGCGCTCTCCCAACTGAGCTATATCCCCG
>URHI01000180.1 GCA_900547565.1 uncultured Eubacteriales bacterium
GAAAAAATAAGTGGAGGCAGGGCATGCAAAACACAAAACACAAAAAAAGCATTGTCGGCTGGTGGCAGCTGTCGGTGGCACTTGTATTCCTGTTTAATCCCAATGTCGGGTTGGTGGATTTCCTCCCCGATTTTATCGGATACATGCTGCTGTGCCGGGCACTGTCGCGGCTGTCACTCATAGATGACCGCATGGATGATGCGCATCGTTTGCTGCGTCGAATGGTATATATCACAGTGGCGCGGTTTTCCGCATTGTTTGTTACTTTCGGCTTTGTTCCGTACAGTGATCGTGCGACTATGATGCTGCTCCTTTCGTTTGTTTTTGATGTAATGGAGCTGTACACCGTCATTCCTGCGCTGCTCAAGCTGTCTGATGGAATCTTGTATCTATCCGAACGGCACGGAGGCGAGGCGGCATACTACATTCCCGCTAAAAGAAGATCCCGTAAAAACATAACTCAGAAAATGACGACTACCGCAATAGTGTTCGCTGTTGCCAAGGCGCTGTGCGGTACATTGCCCGAGCTTTCAACACTGTCAGGACAGGGCTATGACCAGAGCAATTGGTATGAATATCTCGGTATGTTCCGGGTGCTCGGCTTTGCAGTGGCGCTTGTTTTCGGAGTGGTATTCTTGTGTTGCGGACTGCGATATGTTGGCAGGCTCCGTGCTGAGAAGGACTATTATGCAGGGCTATGGAACGTGTATGACGGTGTTATGGCCTCTCACCCTGATTATCTTGCCCGTCGGGCTGTGTTGCTGTCGTTCATGTATTTCGGTGTCGGAGCGGCACTTGCGGTTGATTTCGGCCTTGACGGACTCAGTTCTGCGGGTGGCGGCACGCTTGGAAGCGTAAATATAATTCCCGATGTGCTGGCGGCCATACTTATACTTGCCGGATTGCTGACGATCAAAAAATATATCACAAAGTGTAAAATTCTGGCTGTATTGGCTTCAATTTATTTTTCCGTGACCGCCGCATACATGGCCTTGCAATATCGCTTTGCCGCACATTATTATGTTGAAGCAGTTGGGATCGATCCTGATACGACTTCGTTCTATACTTTGCTGTGCATTGTTGCTATCGTATGCGCGGCGACTTACATTGTATTGCTGATCGTTCTGATGCGCCTTACAATAGCCGAAATAATACGTTCTCATACCGGGTTTTCAATGACCTCGCGAGACACATACGATCCTACTGAGCGAATAGGTCAGCTTCACCGTGAATTGATGTTAAAAACAATACCGGTGATTTGTGTCGGTGTGATTGCCGCGGTGCTTGAGGCAGTTTCGGTGTGCCTTGTCAGTGTAGTTGATTTTCTGTGGATATTTGCTTTTGTTGCCGACATTGTGTACGCAGTGCTGTTTGTAAAGCTGCTCGGAGAGATAAAAACTCAGATAGATTATAAATATATGCTTTCCTGAAGTTTGCGGCGTATAATAGACGGCATATCAGCTCATAATTATAGCGTAATCTTTATTAAGGAGATATAAAAAGCAGATATGCAGAACAATAATCAGAACCAGCAGAACCAGCAGAACAAGCAAAATCAGCAGAGTCAGAATCAGAACCAGCAGAACCAGAGCCAAAATCAGAATCAGCAGAATTCTCAGAATCAGCAGAATCAGCAGTGCAACAACTGATTTTCTGAGCGCAAAATACGGGGGCGAAAGCCCCCGCTTTGTTTTGTCATCTGTTTTTTGATACGTTGTCTTTATGAGCGGTTTTTGTTGGCTTTTGCAGTCTTTTTGTGTTGCAAAGCGGTGGAAAATGTGGTACAATATCATTTACAACCGACAGACAGAAAAGGAATTATATATGAACGATTTAGCCACAAGATATACAACGGCCAAGCGCCGTCTGTTCGACATATGCTATTCCGGCTTGAATCCGGAGCAGCGCCGCGCGGTATTCACGGTCAACGGCCCGTTGCTGGTGCTGGCAGGTGCCGGAAGCGGTAAAACAACTGTACTTGTAAAGCGTATCGCATACATTATAAAATACGGCAACGCCTACATGAGCGAGCGCGTGCCGCAGGACATTGATGAACGGCATGTTGAAAGCCTTGAGGCGGCAGCGAGACTGTCTGCTGACAAAATAGAGGATATATTGCCCGAGTTTATC
>URHI01000181.1 GCA_900547565.1 uncultured Eubacteriales bacterium
CTGCATATGGCTGTTCCGGCTGGCGCGAGGGCTGTTCCTACCGTAAGCCGTTTGAGCAGTGACACAAAAGTCATTTTAAACATATGTGAAAGGATTATTACAGCATGAAAAAAACAACTCTCAGAAAATACGCCCGCCTTATTGCACAGGTCGGTGCAAATGTCCGCAAAGGACAGCCGGTAATTGTATATGCCAATGTCGAACAATTTGAATTCGCCGGGATGGTGGTGGAGGAGTGCTACCGTTGCGGTGCCAGATCGGTGCGTGTGGAATGGAAATACCAGCAGTTAAGCAAGCTGGCATACCGTTTCCAGAGCATTAAGACACTGTCTACAGTCGAGCGCTGGGAAGAGGAAAAGATGAAACTGATGGCAGAGGAATTGCCGTGTCGCATATTGCTTATAGGTGAGGATCCGGACGGTTTGAGAGGCATCAACCTCGAAAAAATGCAAAAGGCTCACATGGCTACGTATAAGGTAATGAAGCCTTACAGAGACGCCATTGAGTCCAAGCATCAATGGACAATTGCAGCGGTGCCGTCTGAGGAATGGGCAAAGAAAGTGTTTCCCGGGCTTAAAAAGAATCAGGCTGTTGAACGGCTGTGGCGTGCGATACTTGACGCTGTCAGCGTTACCGATGACCCGGCAAACGATCCGATTGCCGAGTGGGAGCGGCACAACGCCGAGTTCAGCAAGCGATGCAAATGGCTCAATGATCAGAAGTTCGACTACCTTACCTACAAAAGCTCCAACGGAACTGATTTCCGTGCGGACCTCATTCCCGAGGGACACTGGTGCGGAGGCGGTGAAGTGACAAAGCAGGGAATATTCTTCAATCCGAATCTGCCGACAGAGGAAATATTTACAAGCCCAATGAAGGGGCGAGCCGAGGGCAGGCTGGTTTCAACCAAGCCGTTGTCATATAACGGTCAGCTGATACGCAACTTCTGGATACGATTCAAAGACGGTCGCGCCGTCGAGTGGGACGCCGAGAGCGGCCGTGAGGTGCTTGACAAAATGATTACTATGGATGACGGCGCCGCAATGCTCGGGGAGCTGGCGCTCATTCCCTGCAACAGTCCGATAAACAACAGTGGTATACTGTTTTATGAAACTCTGTTTGACGAAAATGCCAGCTGTCATGTTGCGCTCGGTCGCGGTTTCAACGACTGTATTGACGGCTATCTTGATAAGACCAACGAGGAATGTCAGGCACTCGGTATCAATGACAGCATTATTCATGTTGACTTTATGGTCGGTGCACCTGACATGTGTATTACCGGTTATAAAAACGGCCGTGCCGTACCCATTTTTGTCAACGGCGAGTGGGCGGAATGATGATAGATAGCATATGAAAATTATGCTTACAGGCTTTGATCCGTTCGGCGGCGAAACAGTAAACCCAGCGTACGAGGCAGTGAAGCTGTTGCCGGACAGGATAGGAACTGCTGAAATTGTAAAGCTGCAGCTACCGACAGTGTTCGGGCGCTCGGGTGAGTTGCTGGAGCGCGCAATTGAAGCCAACCGACCGGACGCGGTAATATGCGTCGGTCAGGCCGGCGGACGTTCTGCCATTACGCCGGAACGGGTGGCTATAAATATTATGGATTGCCGTATTCCGGACAACTCCGGGTATCAGCCGGTAGATGTTGTTATACGTCCGGACGGCGAGAATGCATATTTTTCGAATCTGCCGACGCGGCGTATCGTCGAGCATCTGCGCGAAAACGGTATTCCGGCTGAGCTTTCATACACGGCCGGCAGTTATGTGTGCAATTATGTTATGTACACCTTGCTCTATCTGATTAATACAAAGTATCCGAGCACAATAGGCGGATTTATACATGTCCCGTTTTCCGCAGAACAAGTGGCGGACAAGTGCCCGGGTACACCGTCAATGGAACTTACAACTATTGCACGCGGCCTTGAATGTTCAGTGGAGGTGGTGGTTAGGGAGTGGAATGTAAAGTGATTTGTTGATATTGTCTGTCAAGGACAATGAGAAGATTATACAGAAATATTGTCTTTCAGGACGATGAGAAGTGTACTTTTCTGGTGCGCGCCAGAAAAGTACGAAAAGAACGCGCCAATGGGGGAACCCATGGTTCCCCCTTGGATCCCCCCTCCTTC
>URHI01000182.1 GCA_900547565.1 uncultured Eubacteriales bacterium
GAGGTCGGTGGACGAGCCGACCCACGCATAGCCTCCCGATACTATTGTCGATCTGACAAGCACCGTAAGGTATCCAGCCTGATCAAGCGAGGCCGCCGATATGCGCTCCGGCGCATCAAGGCTGAATAAGAACGTCGCAGTGCAAAACGTATCCTCTTCTCCGTCCCCCATATTGTCATAAAATGGCTCCCGGCTGCCGCGGTGAAGGACAAATTCCCGGCCATACAGGCTATCGAACGTATCGGATGCGGCCGCCAGGCACAGTGTTTCTCCGTCAAAGGACTGCACGGTAAAATCCGTGTACTCGCCCGGCTCGTACCGTAGCTTACGCTGCTCGGCAAAGCGCAGTCTGCACTGGTTATCCGACAAATACCAGTATCCGGATTCCGACGTTCTGTAGCGCACTGTGCCGACACTATCCGTATAAAGCTGTTTGAAAAGCACAAATGTTGCATTGTCATTGAGAGCCAGCGCGGTGCTGCCGTCAGCCAAATACCATATACCCACAAAGCGCTGTTCCTCCTGGCTGCACGGTAGCCACCAGTCAATACGATATTTTATTGTTTGCTCGTCCCCGCACTCTGCACAGCGCATAATAACGTATTCGTCAGCCTCGTACACATTCTCGCGGTGGGCATGAGCGCACGTTACGACAGGCCCCGACTTTGTGTCCGGAGAAATACGGCCTGCCGGTATGGCGTCATCCGTCGTAGCCTGCGTGTCATCACCGCCGTGACGTGCAAACATGAAAATGCCGCCGAGAGTCAGCCCCGCGGTGATTATGGCGGTAAGAATTATTATCGCTATTGTCTTTTTCATAACACACCTCCTCATATCGCTATATATACAGACGAACGGGAAGTATAAAAGTTCCTTATTTTTAAAAATTTCTCACAAAGCGGTACGTCTTATCCAACCGGCAGCTCCGGTGTATCGGTCAGTGCGGCGTATTGACCGGGTGTCAGCCAGCGCTCGCTGACAGCCTCAAGTATGCCGGAATCATTGACCTGCCAATGCGCGACACAGTATATGTCGTTCTCGGAGTAGTATGTGAAGCTGTCGCGCGCCGATAGTGTCAGTTGCCCATGCCGCCAGACATATATGTTTGTACCTGCTTCGCTGATGTACACCTCGGGAAAATCGTCTGTCGCCGGCTCGACGGTGTAAGACGAATAGGGCGAGCTTATGGTCTGCGCCAAGACATTCACCGTGGGTGACGGCAGAGCGTCCAGCGTCGGAACGGAATAATAGCCGTTGTCACCGCAAATATAGCTTGCATAATAGGTATTACGCCCGGTTCGGATTGGCAGACGGATATCGTACAGGCCGTCAAAATTTATGTCTGCGAACTCGACACCGGATCCGTTATCACAGACTGAACTGCGGGGATGCAGTACAGTGACCGGCGTTTCGCCGGACGAAATTTTCAGTTTGCTTACCGAGCCGTCAGCCGAAGTGTATACCGTACAGGTGGCGGAACCGTCGGGCGCATTCAGCGTGCGTACGGGAGCTGTACCGCAGGCGGTGAGACTTATGAATAAAAGTAAAACAAATCCTATCAAAATAATGCGACTGCGTGAAGTACATACAGCAGGACCTTGCTCTGTTGCCATGTATATTATCCTTTCCTGAAGTTGTTAATTTATTATACATCAAAAAACGCGGAAGTAAAGTAAAAAGACAAAAAACGTCTGATTTTTTTGCAAAAAAGTATTGACAACCGGCCAAGTGTATGCTATAATACAGACTGTTCCGGCCACGGGACGGTTCGGCCAAACATTCTGGACGCAGGCGAACATGCTGGTGTGGCTCAATGGCAGAGCAGCTGATTTGTAATCAGCAGGTTGATGGTTCGACTCCGTTCACCAGCTCCATATGGGGGAATTCCCGAGCGGCCAAAGGGGGCAGACTGTAAATCTGTTGTCACTGACTTCGGTGGTCCGAATCCACCTTCCCCCACCAAGAAAAGCACTTGCAATCGCAAGTGCTTTTTCCGTTTTATTCGCTTTTTGCGGCAAGTGTATTGCTTCGCATGATATTCGCTTTTCAGGCAAGCATATTTTCTTGCGGCAGTTAAGATACCACGGCGAGCGCAGCGAA